>JALHUR010000098.1 GCA_022867325.1 Candidatus Aminicenantota bacterium
ACGCGATATAAGGAAATCCCGAAATATGTCATCGGCTCCGTGAGTAGGGGGCGGAGGGCGGCATCCTCGCCGCAAAACGGAGAATTGAAGCATCTTGACACGCCCGCTCCAGGAGAGATATGTTCGGGATGCGCGGGGCGGGCAAGCTCCGGCCGAAAGGAGAGATTTATGAAGCCCAAGGACGGAAAAGGGAAGGACAATCGTGGCGTCAGCCGTCGCCAATTTCTGACCGGATGCGCGGCCTGCGCGGGCGCGGCCGGCTTGATGGGCGCTCCCTCCTGGCTCAGGGCCGTTCCGGGGGTCTCGGGCCGCGATAAGCTCCGCATCCGCGTCATCTACGCCCTCCACACCGGAGTCCAGGACCGGCCCGACTGGCCCAACGTCGGGTTCGACTTCCGTCCGGTCATGGAGCGAACGACCTCGGAGTTAGTCAAGCGGCTTCCCGAATTCGAATTCCTGCCGGCGACGGCGACCGGTCCCGAAGAAGCCCAGAAGCTTTTCGAGGCCGATAAGGCCGCTCCCGCCGACGGATTCATTGTTTGCCAGCTCAACTGCTGGAACCGGGTCGCCCAGACGTTCGCGGCCTCGGGCCGGCCGGTTATCTACGCCGACTTCAAATACGCCGGAAGCGGCGGCTTCCTCGTCTATACGTCCGGGTTCCTGCGCGCCGGCGCCAAGAACGTCGGTTTCGTCGCCTCATCGAGGATCGAGGATCTTGCCGCGGCGGTCCGCTGTTTCAAGGATGCGGCGTCGGCCGGCCCCGGATACGATTTCGACTCGGCCACGGCCCGCGTCCGGATCGCGGCAACACCCCGGCTCGGCGACCTCGCCTGTTTGCCCGACCCCGTCAAGACACTATCGCCGCAGGAGACGGTCCGCCGGATGAAGGCCTCGAAAATTCTGGCCGTCCGGGATGACAAGAACGGGCCCGATACGACGCTCATGGGTATTCCCGTCGTTCAGATTCCTTTCGCCGTCGTCAACGAAGCCTGGGCGGCCGCGGACAAGGACGAAGCGCGGGCGATCGCCGACCGTTGGATGAAGACGGCGGCCCTGGTCGAGGGCGTGAGCCGCGACGAGCTCGTCAACTCGGCCGCCATGTACCTGGGCCAGAAGGCCGTCCTGAAGAAGCACGGGGCCAACGCCATCACCATCAACTGCCTGGGCGGTTTTTACGGCGGTCACATCCACGCCTATCCCTGCCTCGGCTTCCACGAGCTCCTCAACGAGGGCCTGGTCGGCGCCTGCGAGTGCGACGTTCCCTCGACGGCGGCCATGGTCGCGGTCACGACCCTCAGCCAGGGACGGCCCGGCTATATTTCGGACCCGGTCATGGATACGGCGAACCGCCGGATCATTTACGCTCACTGCGTGGCTTCGAACAGGGCTTTCGGACCGGCCGGCGCCGCGAATCCGTTCCAGCTCCTGACCCACTCCGAGGACAGGCAAGGCGCCTCGGCCCGTTCGCTCCTCCCGGCCGGCTACATGACGACGACGGTCGAGGTGTCCGAGGCCCGCAAGGAAATCCTCCTCCACCGGGCCAAGGCTGTCGGGAACGATCCCGACGACAGGGCCTGCCGGACCAAGCTCGTCGCCGAGCCGGTCGGGGACTTCGAGAAACTGTTCAGGATGTGGGACGTCTGGGGTTGGAACCGGGTCACCTTCTACGGCGACCTCGAGGGGCCGGTGCGCGGCCTGGCCGACGCCCTGGGCTGGACGGTGGTCGCCGAGGCCTAATAGACCCGCCATGATCTCCTCTCATCATGAACCGGCCGCCGGTTCAGCCGTCCCCGCCCGCATCTGGGAAATCGATTTCTTGCGCGGCCTGTCCATCATCCTGATGGTTCTCTACAATCTCCTGTACGATCTTACCGAAATGCGCGGCCTAAAGACGCTTTTCGGCATCGAGGTCAATTTATACAGCGCCGCTTGGCTGGTGGCCCAAAATTTCTTCGCCGGGCTTTTTGTCATTTTATCCGGGATCAGCAGCACATTGAGCAGAGGCAATATCCGCCGGGCCCTGAAGTTGCTGGGAGTCGCGGCCGTTATCACCGCGGCGACATATGTCTATGATTCTTCGTCAGCCATTCTATTCGGAATTCTCCATTGTTTGGGGATTTGCATTTTGATATACGGCTTGGCTTTTAATAAAGTTAAGCCTTGGGCCTGCGCCTGCGCGGGAGCGATTGTTTTCGGTCTTACGGCGGCACGCGTTCTTTTATTGAGGAACGCGCCGATCCATTTTAACTGGCTTCTTCCGTTCGGTATCACCGGCGATAGTTTCGCATCCCTGGACTATTTTCCCCTTCTTCCCTGGTTCGGAGTCTTTCTGGCGGGAGCGGCGCTGGGTAAGTCGATTTATTCCCAAAAGCGGAGCCTCATCCCTAGGCCATGGCCTGAGACATTCATCCATACGGCGGGCAGGCACTCTTTGCTTATTTATGTCGTCCATCAGCCCGTCATCATCGCCGTCCTGTATCTCGTGGGTTTGTTGCAATAACGAGCCCTTTGATGGGAGCGAAATGCGCCGAATTCCTTATGAGGAGAGGCAGTCCGTTCGCCAGGCAAATCCCGGCGATCAGGATGTCCTGGTTGCCGACTGTCATCCCCGTCGATTTCAAATCCGTATAGATTTTTCCGGCATAGGCAGCCGCCAGCAAGCCCAAGCTGAAGACGGGCACGCTTTCACAAAAAGTCTCGATCTGCTTAAGCCTTTTGGCGCCGAGTACCCCCGCATACAGCTCGAATACGGTTATGGCCGTTACAGCCAGGCGCCCTTCCTGCAGCAGATCCGTCAGGGCTTGAGCAAAGGGAGGAGTATCGGTGAAGAAATCGAGCACGACATCCGTATCCGCGATCACTAAGCGCGCCAATTCTTCCGGATCTCCTCGAGTCTCTTTTTCGTCTCGGCAGCCTCTTCGGCATTCCAGCTTCCTCTCATCTTCATGAGGACGCTCAGAGAGAGCTCCTTTTTCTCATGGTCGCGGAGATATTGCTTGGCGGCCTCTTCCATGACCCTGGAATAGCCCCGGTATCCTTTTTTCACCGCGATTGCATGCAGCGCGGCAATGAGATCATCCGATAACTCGACCGTTGTTCTCATAAGTTCGGCCTCGACGTTTAAAATGCTGTATGCATTGTAATATTTGAATGCATTTTAGTCAACAGGAAATTTCGAGACAAGAATCACCCTAGACTATCTGGAGTTCCATCGCCCGAGTGACCCTGCGCATCCCCGATAAAGAGCAAGTCATGGTACGGTAGAGACCTCGGCCGAATATTTTTCATGATCCTCTCCAAGAGCGGTGGGGAGGTCCGTGCCGTCTCTCCGCTCTCTCCAGCTGCCCTTGACACGCTTTGAGCCTCGATTTATGCTTCCTGAGAGTGGCGAGATGGGATTAGTGAAGCTCCACGGACTTACGTCTGTAGGATCTACCCTTTGCAGGCGTTGGAGCGCACCCATAGAGCCGTTAACACGGCCCAATGAGTACTGCGAAACCGCACTCATGGAAGCCCTGAGTACTGCAAGGCTGCTGCCTGTCCCCGAAGCGGGGAATTCCTCCACGGACTAACGTCCGTGGAATCCCGCGAAGGGGATTGATGCGAAAAGCCGCCGCCGGCCAGCTCAGCAGAAAACGAAATATCTATACATCCCGCAAGGAAGGAGTGCGTTTCATGCCAGGAATACACCGAATTCGCAGCGCCAAGCTGACAATCCTGAGTATCATCGCCGCTTTGCTTTGGACGATGGCGTCGACGTCGGCAGGGCGAGCCGACACATGGGAAGTGGTCAAGTGCCCGAACAAGGGATCACTGAATGTTTGGCTCTTAGATGTCGCCACCATCTCCGCTACGGATGCATGGGCAGTTGGGGAGTCATGGTCCAGCAATGGGTCGAACTATGCGTCATTCGTGACTCGTTACAATGGCAAAACCTGGAAGACAGTCAATGTGCCGGGAGTCGCCGGACGCCAGACCTATTTGCATGGAGTGCGCGCTATCTCGGCCAGCGACATATGGGCAGTGGGCGGCTCGAAAGACGCCAACGGCCACACGCTCATCATGCACTACAACGGGAGTAAGTGGACAGTTGTCAGCAGTCCGTCACCGAGTTCGGCGCGGGATGTTGATCTTCTCTCCGTCGTCGCAGCCGCTCCGAATGACATATGGACCGTGGGGACGTGGCATTCCTTGAATCCGTCTGACAGATCCAAGACTCTCATCCTGCACTACGACGGATCGACTTGGAGGATAGTAGCGAGTCCGAATCCGGGCCAGGGAAACAATTACCTGCTTGGGGTAGCCGCACTCTCCACGACCACTGCTATCGCGGTCGGCGGTGCGTGGTCGTACGACAACAAGAGCGTGAAGACGACAGTCTTGAGGTGGGACGGCAAGACATGGAAGACCGCACCCAGCCCGGCCCTTCCGGATCGGGTGGAAGCAGAGGGGCCCGACAGGACAAACACAGGGGGCTTTCTCACCAGTTCCCTGCTCTACGAAGACCTCAAAGGCAACAAGTCATACTTCGTCGGCGGGCTGAGCTATTCCCGATCGAACGCGCTGGTGTCCACGGCGAAAGCAACCACCGCAGCGCCGAAGTGGAAGTCCGTGGCATGTCCCGCCGTATCGCCGTACGGCAGTTTCATCGACGGGTTCGCGAGTGCCGATGGGGACAACCGAGTTGTCGGTGTAGGGGGTGCATACGCCGAGGCGGCCGGTTACCGGGCGGTCGTCGAGGTTTTCTCCCCGTCAGGGTCGACATGGAAGGGGGCTGTCAGCCTCGACGGGCTGACAGGGATAACCGCCGATACAGTACTCGCGGCAGTCTCTCCATGGCTGTCGACCCCCAAGTCACCAAAGGTCGCGTCTCCTACATTCTGGGCGGTCGGGCATTCCAGGAACAGTGACGGGAAGTACCAAACGCTCATTCTGAAAGGAGTTCTCTCCGACTAACGGATGGGGCCATGTCTTGATCCTTAACTCTGCTTGCGACAGAGACCACGGTTTCCAACTTGGGAGTTAACGGCGATGCTTGTCCGGCGCGCCTCTCAGGGCTGCTTGACCGGTTGCGACTCATCCCCCATGAGCAGCCGTAGGTGGTGGGTGGCGGCGTCATTGATGAGAGGGATGGCGTGGGGGTCGACGGGCTCGTCGTCCAGTTGGGCGTCGGCGATACCTCGGCTGGCGGCTCGCAGCAGGTGCTCCCTCATGAGATCCGGCCGGGCCAGCGAGAGGGCCATGACGTCTTGCCGTTGGTCGCGGAACCCGAACGCGCCGCTTGGCTGGTAGTACGCAGATCGTGCCCACAGCCGGCAGCTCATGTCCTGATAGAGAAGCCACCGGTTCATCAGGAGGTCGAAGGAGTTGTCCGGCGTACGCACCTGAACTGCGTCGAGAGAAGAATCCCACGATCGGCGCACAGCTTCCAACGCGGCCTCCGCGGCAGCAACATTACCGTGCCGGCGCACCAGCTCGCGCGCATGGTCCACATCCTTCCCCTGGCCGAGGAGAAACACGAGGCGGTGGCTCTCACCGGGGAGTTGGTAGAGAGGTCGCTGGAATTGGATCCTGATTCAGCGAGGGCATGGCTGCTTAAGGGGGATATATTCGACAGACTGAACTGGCTTGAAGAGGCGGTCGAGGCGTTCGATAAAGCAGTAGCCCTGGGATACAAGAGCAGCTATCCTTGTGGAGAAAAAGGCTGGCTTCTGCTCGATTTAAGCTCTTGAAGTCTTTGACAAAGCGATCGAGTTGTTCCCGGATTATGCGGAAGCCTGGAATAACATGCGGTGGGTATTTGAAAAGCTTAATAGACATGAGGAAGCGAAGCGGGCCCGCGCGAGGGCGATTGAGATAGACCCCGACATGGTCAATCCCGATTATTGTAACGCTAAGGAGGCGGCGAGAGGCGGGAATAAGATTAAGGCATTGGAGAATCTTAGGGCAGCCATAAAACACAGTCCGGAAACTATCGATAGAATCAAAAACGATCCTGTGTTCAAGGATTTATGGGAGCACTAAAAAGCTTTCTACCTTGGCGCCGAAGAGCTTGTTTGGGCGAAAAAGCTTCCAGGGCCGGAAAGTGTTATCTACCGATCCAGCCTAAGTATATCTTCTCCTGATCCGGGGTCGGGTTTGGAATCCTTTTAATTCGGTATCCGGGATCTATCTTTTTGGCCAGTACGACCAAGACCTCCTTCTCCTCCCCGCCCCTGGAAAAACGGACGGTGATTGTATCCCCGGGCCTCTTGGAATCTATGGCCTTCTTCATGGCCGCGGCATCGACCGGGATGCCGTCAATAGCCAGAATTACGTCCCTGGGGGCGATACCCACGTGCCCGGCCGGGGAATTACTCGCGGCCCTCCAGACGACAAGCCTGCCGTCCCGCTCTCCAACCGACGCTCCCAGGTCGGCCTCGTCAAGTTCCTTGGGCAATTCGACCTCCAATCCCGCATAGCCGAGATACTTGGGATAATCGATGGCCTTGGTCGTATCGGCATATTCGAAGATTTCGCCCAAGGGGATGCCGGCGATGCGTTCGCAAACATCCTGGAATTCCGCATCCGTAAACCCGCGCTTTTTCTCCTTGTAATATTCCCGATAAAGGGTTCTCATCACGTCGTCGAGAGACCGAACGCCCCGCGTCTCATGCCGGATCTTGAGGTCCAGGAGCAGCGCGATGCCCGCCCCTTTGTCATAGTAGGAAATCGATTTCTCTGGATCGCCTCCGAAGGGACCCTGGTCCCAGGAACCATAGCTCGATTGCGCCGCGGATTGGAGGAGACGGCCCGGCCTGTTCTCGTAGCCGGCGATCGGCGAACCCACCGACGCGAGCATCTCGTCCGCGGTCGTGAAACCCGCGCGCCTGAGAATCAGGTACTCGTAATAGATCGTGAACCCCTCGGACATCCAGAGCAGGCGCGTCCGGTTGGGCCGGTCGTAGTCGAAGGGTCCCAATTCGAAGGGGCGGATGCTTTTAACGTTGTAGAGGTGAAAATACTCGTGGGCCAGAAATTCCAAAGTGCCCCGCTGCTTTCGGGAAGAATATCCGCTGAGGCCGTCGAGGCTGACGGCCGTGGAATTCAAATGCTCGATGCCTCCCCGTCCGGGCCCCACCGCCAGGAACGTATAATGCTTGTACGGGATTTCGTCGATGATCGAGACAGCCGCTTCGACCATGCGCTTCAGGTCGGACGTGAATTCGGCCCGGTTGAAGTCCCCCAGATTATAGCCGACGAAGGCGTGGGGGATCCCCCGGACTGCGAAGGACAGCCTCTCCAAGTTGCCGACCAGTATCGGACAGTCATAGAGGACGTCGAAGTCGAGGGCCGTGAAGGTGTTGGGTTTTCCGGGAACCGGATCGAGCCCGGTGGCGACGTCCTTCCATTTTTCATAGGGCTTCACCGTGACGGTCACGGGATGTCCGATTTGGCCGCCGGCATGCATGAAAACGCCGACCGGAGCGATGTAGGCCCGGTTTTCGTCCAGGTAGCTTTGGACGATGAACTGGACGGTCGCCTTCACGTCGTAGCTGATCGTGAGCGGCGACGCGTTACCCGTCCGGACCCGCCAGGTATTAGCCGAGCTCTTTTCCAACTCCAGCGGCTTGCCTGACCCGTCAATGGCCCTAAAATCCTGAACGTTTCCGGCATAATCGATGATTCCGTAATAGCCCGGCATCCAGACCGGCATTTTGAAATCTTGCGTCTCTCCCTTAAGACCCGTACAGCGAAGGACGACGTGGAACATATGCGAAGCCGGATTATCCATGGAAACCGTGAAGGCCATGGTGCTGTCCGATGAGGCGGCGAAGGACACGGCGCCTGCGACGAGCCATAACGTAACGAATATACAAGCCCTGGACCGAGTCTTCATCTCCGGATCTCCCCTAGGTAACATTTATGCTTCGCGTTCTCATGTCATTATATTCCATTCTCTGATTATTGCTGTAGTCGTTATTGCGCGTGCCGGAGGATAATATGATAAGCCGACCTGAGAATCCGGCTCCCAGTTATTCGTCTAACACTGTGAGCGGAGAAAAATTGAATTAAGGCATTTATCCGAGTATAATAAAAACACCATGAAAGCTCTTAGAGTTCGTGCCGGATCGGGGCGAAGGAAACACATGTCCTCTAAAACAAACGGCTCGGCTCATAAACTCCAAGAAGCGGCCAGGTTAGCGACCCTGGAAGCCCGTAAAGAAAACAAGGCTTTTGGCGTGGAAACCCTCGTAGCCAAAGCCGATGGACTCTACCTCTATTCGAACTCGAGTAAGCCAAAACGCATCAAAAAAGGAAATTATAAGCCTATTCGGCTTAGACGCCGTTTGATCGATATTGGAAAGTAAATCTCGCCAAAAACGCATCAGGATTTTCGCCGGGCCCAACGGTTCGGGGAAAAGCACCCTCTACGAAAAAATCCGAACCGAATATAAAATTCGATTCGGATATTATATCAACGCCGACAAGATCTTCGAGGAATTTCGCGGGCGCGGATGTGTCGACCTTTCGGTTTTTCAGATCAAGACGGTGTCGACGGAATTTGCGGAATATTATCTGAAATCGGGTTGGGATGCGTATATTGCCGAAAAACGATATTTGGATAAGTGGGAGATCAACCAAAGCATCGTTTCCATCGAAAATAAATTGGCGCAGGCCCCTGACGCCGCTATCTTAGCGGATTTCATAAGAACCCGGCTGCTGGCACGGGGCGATACGTTCACCTTCGAGACGGTCATGTCTCATCCTTCAAAGATTGATTTCATGAAAAGCGCAGAAAGACGAGGATATAAGACATATCTGTATTTCGTCGCCACGGAGGATCCGGTTATCAATCTGAACAGAGTCCATATTCGAATCCTCAAAGGAGGACACGCCGTTCCGGACAAAAAAGTCATCTCCCGCTATAAGAGCGCTCTGGGTCTCTTGTTAGAGGCCATAAGGGCTTCCTATCGTTCCTATATTTTCGACAATACGAATGAGCTTAAATTGATCGCAGAAGCCGGGCCAAGCGGGAAAATAGCCATCCTAGCCTCGACGGTCCCCCAATGGTTCTACGAACACGTAATCAAGAAGGTAAGCCTTACATAAATAAAGCGTTCAACAGGGTAAGAGGAAGAATAATCCCCCGGTTTTTCCGGCCTAGACAAGATCGAGACGCATAACGATTGGATCCTTGGCTCTCTCGATGGGAATGCCCATGAGCTTGGCCTGGTCTTCAGGCGCCGCGACGAATGGGCTTTGCTCCTTTACGCATATCTGGAATTCCAGGGACACGATACCGAATCCGGAGATTCGGTTCATGTCCCCGGAATTCCATCCTTCACCCCGCCCCGCAAATCTGCTATCATAGCGCGGGCATCAAACAACCATGAGCGCGATCATCACCGCCAAGGACCTCGTCAAGAAATACGGCGATTTGACGGCCGTGGACGGGATCTCCTTCGAGATCGGAGAAGGGGAGTGTTTCGGATTCCTAGGACCGAACGGCGCCGGTCAAACCTCGACGGTCAAGATGATCCACTGCGTCTCGCCGGTCACGTCCGGCTCGCTCACGGTCGCGGGGCTGCCCGCCCACATCGACAACCGCGTCCTCAAGAAGATGACCGGCGTCATCCCCCAGGAAATCACCCTCGACAACGACCTGACCGTTTACGAGAACCTGATTGTCTTTTCGAAGTTCTTCGACATCCCCCGCCGCGAGGCCAAGGTCCGGATCGCGGACCACATCAAGTTCGTAGAGCTCGAAGCCAAACGGAACAGCCGGATCAGCCAGCTCTCGACGGGCATGAAGCGGCGGCTCCTGATCGCCCGCGCCCTCCTCAATAATCCCAGGCTCATCATCGCCGACGAGCCGACGACCGGCCTCGACCCCCAGGCGCGCCACCTCATCTGGCAGAGATTGCGCCAGCTCAAGGCCCAGGGCGTGACCTTGATCCTGACGACCCAGTACATGGAGGAAGCCCAACAGCTCTGCGACCGGATCGTTATCATGTACCAAGGGAAGATCCTCAAGGAGGGCCTGCCGAGCCGGCTGATTGAGGACGAGATCGGCCGCGAAGTGGCCGAAATCCGGATCCCGGCCGAGGAGGACGCCAAGCTCATCGCGCAGCTGGAGGGATTCAGCAGCGGCCACGAGCGTGTCGGGGACACCCTGTTCTTCTACTGCAAGGACGGCCATAACCTGCGGCACAAGCTCGTTGAGCTCGACCTCCCCAACACGGTCCACCGGCCGGCCACCCTCGAGGACGTCTTCCTGAAACTCACCGGACGGAGCCTGATCGAATGAACCTCTCCTACCGGATCGGCCACGTCTTCTTCCGGAACCTAATGTCCTACAAGAGGTTCGTCGTCCCGACCTTCATCGCCAGCCTCATCCAGCCCCTCTTCTACCTGGTGACCTTCGGGATCGGGATGGGCGCCTACATGGGCCAATTCGGCGGGAAGTCCTACCTCGATTTCCTCGTCCCTGGGGTGCTCGTCTCGTCCGTCATGCTTTCGGCGTCGTTCGAGTGCCTTTACGGCACCTTCATCAAGATGATCCACGAAAAGCTCTACGACTCTCTGCTGGCGACGCCGGTCTCGGCCGAGGACGCCGTCGCGGGCGACATCGCCTGGGGCGCGTTCCGGGGCCTGGTCAGCGGGACCCTGATGATGCTCGTCGCTATGGTTATGGGCGTCAGCCCCGTCTCGATCCCGAGCGTTCTCCTCCTCTTCGTTCTGATGGTCTTCGTCGGGATTTTATTCGGGTCGCTGGCCATGATCGTGACCTCGTTCGCCCCCAACTTCGATTTCTTCAGCTATTACACGGAGCTCATCCTGACTCCGATGCTGTTCTTCTCGGGCGTCTTCTTCCCTCTGGACCGCTTCCCGGGTTGGATGAAGTCTTTCGCCCAATTCCTGCCCCTGACTCACGCCGTCGCGGTCGCTCGGGCCGTCTTCTCCGGCGTCTATCCGCGGGGCTTGGTCGCGAATTTCCTCGTCATCGTCGGCCTGGAAACCGTCGTCTTTTGGGCGGCCCTCAAGCTCATGAAGCGCCGGCTGATCAAGTAGCTCGGTCCGGCCGGCCGCTCCGCTTTTCACAGCCGCCAGTTATAGCTGACCTTGAAGAAGAAGCCGCGCTTCATTTCGTGGAACCTGTCGCTCGGGGCGTAATCCGTCCCTATCCACTCCAGCTTCTCCAGGGCCGATCCGTACCCGAGGTGAACGACCGTCCCCGGGATGTAGGTGAACGACAGCAGGCCGTCCAGCGTTACCCGTTCATAGAAGTCGTTGTACTCGACGATGCCGCGCAGGAAGAGGTACTTGTTGATCTGGAAGATGTTCCGGCTGCGCAGGATCAGGTAATCGTAGATCTTGGCCTTGTCCGACTTCCGGAAAAAGTCCACATAGTTCGCGCTCAGGCTGAATTCGAGCTGGTCCACGGGCTGGTACCGGACTCCGGCCGTGAGCCTGCTTCCATAGCCCTGGTAGGGGGCGGAGGGATCGTAGAAAATGTTCCCCGTCCATCTGGCCATGCCGTAAACATAGAGCTGCTTGGCCAACTGCGATTCAGCCTGAAATCCGTAGCCGCTCTGGTCGAACCGCCTTCCGGCGAAGACCTCGTTGGCCAGAAGCCCGTCGAAACGGACCATCGTGTTCCGCGGCAGGCGGAAGCGGACGGTAAAGAGGTTCACGGTCTCCCACATGTCGTAGATCGTGTCGTAGAGGTGATAGCTCCAGTAGAAGGGCTCGATTTTCTGGAAGAATTTGGACTTGGGATAGATCTGGTACATTCCGAACGCGGCCAGCCGCCTCAAGCCTGTCCGGAACAGGAAACCCGAGTCGACCTGGAAATTCTCCGAGATATCCTGGTAACCGAGGTTGAGGACCCATTTCCGGTTCGAAAACTCATAGGCCAAAGACAGGGCATGGTCCTTGTTCGTGGTCTCGGTGCCCGGCGCCCTGGTAAAGGAGCCGAACAGGTGGAACGAGGCGATCGAGGTCTGGCCGAGCCGGAACCGGCCGTCCAGGCCGCCGACTCGGTTGAAGCCCGACCCGTATTCGCGGCCCGTGTAGAAGGCGCCGATGTAGGCGTCGTCCTTGAGCGAATGCTTGTAGCGGGCGATCGTGAATTTCGGATGGTCGTCGAACGGGTCGCCCGGGAGGTTGTCCTGGGCGTAGATCGCGGCCATGGTATCGCGCGGCGTGATCTTGCCGGTCAGCTTGAACCCGAAGACAGGGTCGCTGATGGTCCGGGTATAAACCATGGCCATCAGCGGGGCTTCCTCCATGGCGCCGCCGAACTGCCACAGCTCGCTCCCCTCCAGGAAGAACGG
>JALHUR010000008.1 GCA_022867325.1 Candidatus Aminicenantota bacterium
CAGGTTGTCCCCCAGGTACATGACGAACGAGTCGCGCCCCAGGAAGGGCTCCGCGATCATGACGGCGTGGGCCAGGCCCAAGGGCTCGTCCTGCTCGATGTAGCTCAGCCGGACGCCCCAGCGGTCTCCGGTCCCGGCCGCGTCCTTGATCTCCTGCTTGGTCTCCCCGACGATGATCCCGATCTCCTTGATCCCGGCCTCGGCCAAGGCCTCTATCCCGTAGAACAGGACCGGCTTGTTGGCGACCGGAACGAGCTGCTTGGCTTGGGTGAAGGTCAGCGGCCGCAGTCGCGTTCCCTTCCCGCCGCTAAGGATGAGACCTTTCATGTCAGAGCCCGATGCCTCCCAGGATGTCGGTCGTTTTCCCGACGTTGCCCAGGCCGAACGACACTCGGAACTGGGTCTCCGGCTTTTCCCGGAAATAATAGACACGCGCCTCGACTTTGAATGCGAGGCACTGGTAATCATAGTTAAATGAGAAAGCGCTGTAAAGCATCTTTCTGTCCTGGATGTTGTAGTCGACCTCGGCCAGGGCTTCCACGGACAGGGCCGGGATCTTGAGGCCGCCGCCGAAACTGACCTGATGCCGGTTGTACCAGGCGTTCTGCAGGTAGGGGTTGATGCTCTTGTACCAGCTGACCCTTAAATACAGGTCGTCCTCGGGAAGCCCGAGGTTGGCGCCGAGGCGGACGCTGGACAGCGTCTTATGGTAGGGGTTGAAATCGGCCGAGAAATCGATGCTGTATTGTCCCGACGGATAGAAACGGAGGTAGCTCGTGACGTCGGTCCAGCTCGGGATCTTGCCGTCGACCTTGTAAATCTGGAGCGGGCTCTCCTCCGGGGCCAGGTAATAAGTGTTGGAGAGGCCCAGAGTCACGATTTCGCGGGGCATGTCATCCTGTTTAACCATGAACCGGTTGGTCAGCCCGAAGGTCAGCTGATGGAAGCGGTAGAAATAGCCGCTGGTCGTGATGATCCGGTCCGAGTTGGTGACGGGGCTGTCGAAGCGGTAGGATACGGAGGGCTCGATGACGTGCTTGAGGTAGGGCTCGTCGTCCGCCCTGCGGAAGATCTTGAAGAAGATGGGCCCGACCAGCTCGAAGCTTAGGTTGTAGTTCTGGGTGAACAGGGGTTCGTCGACGCGCTGCGTGCCCCAAGGGGCGTAGCTCTGGAAGTAATAGGTCAGATTCGTCCCCACGGTCGAGTTCAAGGTCAACCAGGGAATCTCCGTGAAAGGGACGGATAGGGACGGGGTCAGCCAGAAATTCTGGGAGCGGGTCTGGGTCTTGTCCTTGTAGGCGTTGGCCCAGCCGAATTCCCAACGGCTGAGCCCGGAGGACAGGGAGAAATAGAGGGGCGAAAACACCTTGATCTTGAAGGAATTGAGGCTGATCTCGGGTAGGTTGTAGGAGATGATCGAATTGGAAAGCTGGTTGAAATAGGTCTCGAACCGAGACACCCGGACATTGAAGTTGAAGTTGGACCAGTCTTTAGACAGATAGATTTGGGAACTCCTGTTGGAAATGACGGCTCGCTGGAAGTTGTTGTCGAATTCCCTCAGAAAAGCGAAGGAGCTCTGATAATCGACGTTGGCGACCAGCTTGAATCCCAAAGGGAGCGGCTGGTTATGGTTGAGCCGGAGGATGTAGGCATTGTCGGGATTTTGCAGCTCCGGGTCTTTCTTAAACAGGAAATAGTAAAGGTTGAGAGTGCCCCCGGCCCCTTCGGAAAAAAGGTATCGGTATTCGAGCCCCCCCCCCAGCCCCCGGGAGGAATAGTAATCCACGCCCAGGGTTGCGTCCATGCTCCGGCTGATGGCCCAGTAGAAGCTCTGGCTGTAGGTGAAGCCCTTGGTCCCGGAAAATCCGGCCTGGGGCATCAGGAACCCGGTCGCGCGCTCCCGGTTCAGCGGATAGCGGAAATAGGGGAGGTCGAACACGGGGACCTTCTTGATGCTGAGGACCATGTTCCACATCGCCAGGTAATCGTCCTTCTTGAGGTCGGCCCTGGAGAATGAGAACTTCCACCGCGACACGGGCTGGGCGCAGGAGGTCACCTTGCCCTTGCCGAGGGCGTAGAGGTTGTCCGCCTTTTTCTCGAGGGCGTCGGCCTCGTAGTAGAGGCTGGGCTGGACCATGCCGAAGACCTTGACGAGTTCCCCGCGCGAGCCGTCCAGGTTGAAGGACGCCCGTTCGGCGCTCATAACCTCCCGGGGAGACTGGAGGACGACATGGCCTTCGGCCAGGACGTCCTTCTTCTCGGGGTTGATTTCAACCCGGTCCGCGAACAGGGCGAGATCCTTGTAGCGGATCTCCACGCTCCCGGTGGCGATGATCGTATCCTTGCTCCGTCGCTCGAGGGTGACGGCCAGGATTTGGTAATCTCCGACTATGGTGGTCTGCCGGGCCTCCTGGGGAGCCGTCTGGACGGCGTCCTGGACCGCCGTCCGGCCGGCCGCCGTAAGGCAGACGGCCAGGGCCAACCAGACGAGGAGGACCGGCCTTCTCATGATTACAACTGTAGCACAAGCCCCGCCGCCTAATCAAACCTGCCCGGAGCGTCCTCGGCCGGCTTCCTGAATGGATTCGCCGCTTTACGGAGCAAAACGCCCGTTTTCAAAGCCCTCCCGGTCTGTGCTATCATTATGAAGCCATGCGGGATCGTAGGTCCGGCCTCCTTTCCCTGCGCCGCTGGACGGAGTTGAGCTCGCTGGGGCTCATGCTCCCCTCGTCCATCGTCGTCGGGCTCGTTTTCGGCTGGCTCTTCGACAAAGCGTTCGGAACCGGTCCCTGGGGCCTGCTGGCGTTTTTTGTCCTGGGCGCCGTTTCGGGTGTCGTCAGCCTGTTCCGGGCCCTGGCCAAGTACGACAAGGACGAAAAAGAGTGAACCTCGACACGAGCACCGAAGAAAAAATCCTCAGGCGCATTCCGGCCGAGATCGCGGCCGCAAGCCTGATCCTGGCCGTCCCAACCGGGTTTTTATTCGGCCCGGGCGTCGCCGTGCTGTTCTTCCTTGGGGGAGTCCTGGCTTCCCTGAGCTTCCTGTCGTTGAAACGCTGGCTGTTCAAGGCCTCCCTGGGAGACCGGAAGAGGGCCATAGTCTCGTTCGTGGGCTTCTACGTCCTCCGGCTTATCTTGATCGGGGCCGTTTTTTCCACTATAATCCTCCTTTACAAAAGAAAAGCCATCGCGTCCGCGGCGGGCTTTTCCGTCCTCATCCTCGTCCTTTTCGCTGAGGCCCTGGTCGCCGTCGCGCGGAAACCGACATGGAAGAGTTAGAGCCGAAACTATTCCTGGTGGACCTTTTCAATCGGGTCCTGGGCAAACCCCTGGCCGCCCTCCTCCACCTGGTCGGGATCGAGGTCCGGAACCCGGATCACCTCCTCCCCGACCATGTCGTCATGAGCTTCATCGTCATGGTCCTTCTCATCCTCTTTTTCGGCCTCGCCTCCCGAAAGCTCCGGCCCGTCCCGGGCCGTCTCCAGAGCCTTCTCGAGCTCATCGTCGGCTTCTTCGAAAACCTCATCGCCGATATCATCGGCGAGGGAGGCAAGAAGTACCTTCCGGTCGTCGGGACGGTCGGGATCTTCATCTTCGCCTGCAACATGATCGGCCTCTTTCCCGGCTTCATGTCCCCGACGAGTAAAATCAACGCGACCCTCGGCTGCGCTCTGGTCATCTTCGTCTACTACCATGTCCAGGGGATGAAGGCCCAGGGCGTCTTCAAATACCTCAAGCATTTCGCCGGCCCCATCCCGGCCTTGGCGCCGCTCCTCATCCCGATCGAAATCATCAGCCATTTCTCCCGTCCCGTCTCGCTGTCCATGCGATTGTTCGGGAACATCTTTGCCGAGGATCTCCTCATCATCATCGTCGGGTCCATCGTCCCCTTCATCCTCCCCCTCCCCTTCATGGCCGTGGCCATCTTCACGGCCGTCATCCAGAGCTTTGTCTTCGTCCTCCTCTCCTGCATCTACATCGGGGGGGCGGTGGCCCATGAACAAGAACACGCCACATGAAAGGAGTTTCATCATGACAGGCAAGCTTCAAAAGCTCGGACTGCTCCTCTTCTTCATCCTGGTTGTCGGCGGCCCGCTGCTGGCCCAGGAGCAGACCCCGGGCCTGACCGACCAACGCGCCAACTTGTTCAGGCTGTCCCTGATCCTGGGCGCCGGCGTCATCACCCTGGCCGTGATCGCGGGCGCGTTCTGCCAGGCCAAGGCCCTTTCCAGCGCCTGCGAAGGGATCTCCCGGAACCCGAGCGGAGCGCCCCAAATCCGGTTCCTGCTCGTCTTCGGCCTGGTCTTGATCGAGACCCTGGTCATTTACGCCCTGCTCATCACGATCATCATCCTCCTCATCCAGTGGGGGAACTACGCCTAATTCGGAGTCCGGCGCGACCGGAGGGGGCATGGGCGTCTCCATTTTCCGCATTCTCAAGCTGACCTTCCAGCGCTTCAACAGCGATCGCTGCTGGAACTCGGCCATTGTCATCTCCTACTTCGCCCTCCTCTGCGCCGTCCCCCTGGTCGCCCTGTTCGCCTACGTCACGGCCAAGGTCCTGGGCAACTCCGCGATCGCCTTCCGGAGCCTCAACATCTTCTCCGAGGAGTTCTTCGCCCAACTCGACCCGTCCTTCTTCAGCCGTCTCCAGGACGTCGCCAAGAACCTCTCCAACCTCGGCTGGATCAGCCTGGGCGGATCCTTCGTCGCGGCCAGCTTCCTGTTCTCGAACCTGATCTATTCGATCAACTTCATCTTCAAGGCCCATTACCAGAAGTCCTTCTTCTACAACCGCCTGATGGAATACCTGATCATGTTCACGATCGGGATCATCATGCTCTTCTCGCTGGCCATCACGGCCGTCTGGACGGCCCTCCACCGGACGATCGAGACCTCGGCTTTCGGAACCCAATTCCTCAACCCCAAGGCCATGACCCTGGTCGACAACGTCCTTCTCCAGTACCTTCTCCCGTTTACCCTGACCTTCCTCGTCTTTTTTTCCCTCTACAAGTTCATTCCCGAGGTCAAGGTGCACACCCGATCGGCCGCGCTGGCCGCCGCGATCGCCGCCGTCCTCTGGGAGATCTTCAAGCGCGGGTTCGCCTTCTACGTCGTCAACCTGTCCGTGATCGGCATGGTCCTCTCCAAACTGCTCCAGGGAACGCTGACCTCGATCATCTTCTTCCTCCTCTGGATTTCATTTTCCCTGGTCATCCTTCTCTGGGGGGCGGAGCTCGCCTCCGTCCTCAACGACAAGCTCGACGGGAAGCTCCATGAGCACTCGACCTAAGGCCCGCGCCGTCAGCCTGACCGTTAGGGAGCTGGCCGAGCGGCTCGGCCTATCGTTCGAGGGCGACGGCGCCGTTGTCGTCAGCGGCGTCGCCGGCCTCGATCGGGCCGGCCGGGGGGATCGTTCGTTCCTGGCCCATCCCCGCTTCCGGCCCCATCTCGAGAAGACCGGGGCCTCGGCCCTCATCCTGGCGCCCGGCGTCGCTTGGGACAGGACCCCGGTCCTCCGGGCCGAGAATCCCCATCCGGCCTTCGTCCGGGCGACCGAGCTTTTCTTCAAGCCCTTCCGCCCCGACCCGGGAATCCATCCGACCGCCCTCGTCTCCGCCTCGGCCAAGATCGGAAGGGACGCTTCGATCGGCGCCCTGTGCTGGATCGGGGACGGCGCCGAGATCGGCGCCGGATCGATCCTTCATCCCTTGGTCGCCGTCTATCCGGGCGTCCGGATCGGCCGGAACGCCGTCATCCACTCTCAGGTCACGATCCGCGAGGACGTTTCGATCGGCGACAACGTCATTCTCCATGCCGGGGTCGTCATCGGCTCGGACGGCTTCGGATACATCAAGGGGCCCGACGGGCGCCACATCAAGATCCCCCAGATCGGCTCGGTCCGGATCGAGGACGATGTGGAGATCGGCGCCAACTCGACCGTCGACCGGGCGGCCTTGGGAGAAACCGTTATCGGCAAGGGGTCCAAAATCGACAACCTGGTCATGATCGCCCACAACGTCGAAATCGGGACGAACACGATCCTGATCGCCCAGACCGGGATCGCCGGGAGCACAAAGGTCGGGAACAACGTCATCACCGGAGGCCAGGCCGGCCTGGCCGATCATGTGACCGTCGGCGACAACGTGTTTATCGCCGCCCAGGCGGGCGTCGCCAAGGACATCCCGGCCGGATCCATGGTGGGCGGATCCCCCCATCTCGACATCAAGGACTGGCTGAAATTGTCCGCCCTGCTTCCCCAGCTCCCCGAGCTCGTCAAGGACCTCAAGCGGCTCAAGACAAAGCTCGAGGAACTGGATAAAAAGTGATCCCCGCCTCCCCGGCCGGAATCAGGACCGGCTGAGGTAATCCTCGACGGCCAGGGCGGCATGGACGCCGCTTCCGACGGCCGTCGCCAGTTGGGGAGGGCAGGCGTCGGTCACGTCCCCGGCCGCGAACAATCCCTCGCGCGAGGTCGCGAACGACGGCCCGACTTTGATCTGCCCCCACTCGTTGAGCTCGACCAGCCCCCGGACGATCTCCGTGCTGGGGACGGTGCCGATCGATATGAACAGCCCGTCGACGGGGAGCGCCGAGGCGGCGCCGCTCTTAACGTTGCGGAGAGATAAGGATTCAAGCCGCCCGCGCCCTTCGATCCCGGCGATGACCGTATCCCTCAAGATTTCGATCGCGGGCGACGTGAAGACGCGCTCCTGGATAATCCTCTCCGCCCGGAAGGCGTCCCGGCGGTGGATGAGGATGACTTTCCGCGCCAGACGGCTCAGATAGAGAGCCTCGGACAGGGCGTTGTTCCCACCGCCTACGACCGAAACCGTCCGGTCCCGGAAGAAGGCGCCGTCGCAGGTCGCGCAATAGGAAACGCCGCGGCCGGCCAGCTCGGCCTCGCCGGGAACTCCGAGTTTCCGGTAGACCGATCCCGTGGCGATCAGGACGGCGCGGCCAGCGAAATCCCCCCGGTCGCAGGATACGATCCAGCCCGAGGCGGCGGGCCGGACGGTTTTAGCCTCGGCCCTTTCGATGACAGCCCCGAACTTGAGGACGTGGGCCTTGAAACTCTCCATCAGCGATCGGGGTTCGACGCCGTCGGGATAGCCGGGGAAGTTCTCGACCCGGTCGGCCAGAAGGATTTGTCCGCCCGGGACGGTTTTTTCCAGGACGACCGTGCGCCGGCGCGCCCGCCCCGCGTAGACGGCCGCGGCAAGTCCGGCCGGCCCGGCCCCGACGATGACGACGTCCCAGGCTTCGCTCATGCGAGGTGCTTGGAAACGATCTCCGCCAGCCTGGCTTCGGGGAGAACCCCGACAACGGTCTCTTCGGCCTTCCCCGCCTTGAACAGAATCAGGGTCGGGATGCTCATGACCCCGTAGCGCTCCGCCGCCTTCATATTCTGGTCGACATCGACCTTGACGATTTTAAGCCGGCCCTTGAAATCGGCGGCGATCTTATCCACAGCCGGGGCGATCATCCGGCACGGCCCGCACCAGGCGGCCCAGAAATCGACCAGGACGGGAAGCGGGGACTGGAGGACTTCCGCTTCAAAATTGGCATCGGTTCCGGTGACGGTGTCGGACGACATGATTCTCTCCTTACCCCCAGCCCAGTTTCTCGTGGAGAAGGTCGAAGTAATTCCGGCGCGGGGACGAGATGAGCTGGAGCGTGAGGCCCGACCAGGCGATCTCGACGACCGAATCCCGGTGGAGGGGAAGCCCGCGCTGCCCGTCCATCGTCAGGTACGCCTCCTCGCTGTCGGCCAGGATCCTCAGCCTCACCCGGGAGCTCGAGGCGACGGCCATGGGCCGGAAGGATAAGGTATGGGGACAGATCGGCGCCAGGATCATGGCCGGGACCGCGGGATGGACGATCGGGCCGCCGGCCGAGAGGGAATAGGCCGTCGAGCCGGTCGGGGTCGAGACGATCAGGCCGTCGGCCTTGACCGTGGCGATCTCCTTGTCGTCGATCCAGATCCTGAATTCGATCATGCGGGCCTTGGCGCCCTTGTTGACGACGACGTCGTTGAGACAGAGATAGGTCTCGCCGAGGACCCGCGCCTCGAGGAGTCCGCGCGGGCTGACGATGGATTCGTTCCCGCTCAAAAAAGCGTCAAGGGTCAGAATCATCTCGTCGCGCGGGACCTCGGTCAGGAAGCCGAGCCGGCCCAGGTTTACCCCCAACACGGGGACTTTCTGGCGGGCGGCTAGGTGGGCGACGCTGAGCAGGGTCCCGTCCCCGCCCAGGACGGCCAGGAGGTCGGATTCGGAAGCGACCTTCTCCCGGGGGATCCCCGCGCCCAGGCCCAGCTTCCGCGCGGCGACCTCCTCCGGCCGCAATTCCAGCTTGCGTTCGCCCGCGAAGCGGGCGAGATCCCGCATGACGTCTTCGATCTCCGGAGCATGCGGTTTGATGACGAGCCCGATCCGTTTAATCGTTTTCATCCCGGATGATCTCCTTGACGCGGGCCCGGACCGCGTCGGCGCTCATGGCCTCGCGGCTCAGGGTCCAATGGATGAAGAATTCCCGGTTCCCCCGCTGTCCCCGGATGGGGCTGGCGCAAAGGCCGCGCGCCCCGAACCCGAGCCGGGCCGCCTCTTCCGCGATCCGGACCAGGACTTCCTCATGGACTCCGGCATCCCGGACGATCCCTTTCTTCCCCACCTGGCGGCGGCCCGCCTCGAACTGGGGCTTGACCAGCGCGACGAGGTTACCGGCGCCGAGGAAGGCCGCCACCGCCGGCAGGATCTTGAGGATGGAGATGAAAGACAGGTCCATGGTCGCGACCTCGACCCTCTCGTCGAAATCCTCGGGCGCGTGGGCTCGGGCGTTCTTCCGGATCCGGACGACCCGCGGATCGGCGGCAAGCCGGCCGGAGAGTTGGCGTGTATCGACGTCGACGGCGTACACTTTGCGGGCTCCGCGCTGGAGGAGGCAGTCCGTAAATCCCCCCGTCGAGGCGCCGAGATCGGCCGCGACCCGGCCCGCGACCTCAATGCCGAAGACATCCAGCGCCCTCTCGAGCTTAAGTCCGCCCCGCCCCACGTAGGGCAGGACGGCCAGAAGCCTCAGCGGCTCGTCGGCGGCCGTGGGCCGGCCGGGCTTTTCGATCCTCCGCTCGCCCGCGTAGACCAGTCCCGACATGATCAGGGCCTGGGCCTTTTCCTGGCTCGGCGCGAGGCCCTGGAGGACCATGACCTTATCGGCCCTGTCCTTGGCCACTCCGGCGCCCTCCCTTACCGTCCTTCCGGGCGGCCGGGCGCGGCGGTTTCCGGCCGCAGAACTCGCGGACCTGGTTGACCAGCCCGTCCTCGTCCAGCCCGTAAAGCTTCCGGATCTCCGCGGCTTTCGCGACGGGGAAAATCGCGATCGGAAAACCGAGCGACTTGAACTTGAGGTCGAACCTCCGCTCCCGGTCAAGGAGCTCGCGGACTTCGCCCCCGAAGCCGCCGGCGGCGATCCCTTCCTCGACCGTGATAACGGCGCGCCCGGGCTTGGCCCAGCGGAGGATGAGATCCTCGTCGAGAGGCTTCGCGAACCTGGCGTTGACGACGGCGAAACTCAACCCTTCCCGTTCGAGACGCCGGGCCGCGGCCAGGGCCGGGGCGACCAAGCTCCCGTAGGCCAGGAGGAGGTCGCGCCCGTCCTTGAGGACTTCGGCTTTCCCGAGCGGAAGAACGCGCAGGTTCCGGTCGAGACGGACGCCGAGCCCGCGCCCTTTGGGATAGCGAACGGCGGCCGGGTGGCCGTAGTTCAAGGCGGACTTGATCATATGCCGGAACTCGTTCTCGTCTTTGGGCGCCATCAGGATCATGTTGGGCATGGACCGAAGGTAAACGATGTCGTTGACGCCCTGGTGGGTCGGTCCTTCGTCGTCCACGGCGCCCGAACGATCGAGGGCGAAAACGACCGGGAGGTCCATGAGCGAGACGTCGTGGTAGATCTGATCGTAGGCCCTCTGGAGGAAGGTCGAGTAGACGGCGACGACGGGTTTAAAGCGACAGAGGGCCAAGCCGGCCGCAAAGTTGACGGCATGCTGCTCGGCGATTCCGACGTCGTAGAAGCGGTCCGGAAACCGCTCGGCGTAGGGTGTGAGGCCGGTCCCGTCCGGCATGGCGGCCGTGATGGCCAGGACTCTCGGATCCTCTTCGGCCAACCGGACCATGGTTTCGCCGAAAACCCGGGAGAAGGTCGGGATCCGGCTCTTCTCCCGGAGCTCGCCCGTGTGGAGGTCGAAAGGCCCGGTTCCGTGAAACTTCTCGGGATTCTCCTGGGCGGGGCTGTAGCCTCGGCCCTTGTGGGTGACGCAGTGGATGAGGACGGGTCCGTCGTACGTCTTGGCTTCGCGGAAGACCTCGACGAGCGATCCCAGGCTGTGTCCCTGGACGGGCCCGATGTAGCGGATGCCCAGCTCCTCGAAGACGAGGCCGGGGAAGAACGCCTTCTTGATAAGGTCCTCGAGGGCGCGGCCGGCCTTGATCAGGGTCCAGCCGACGCCGGGGATGGACTTGAGGATGGACTTGGCCTGGTCTTTGATCCGGAGGTAATGCTGGCCCGATACGAGGTAGGTCAGGTACTTGGACATAGCGCCCACGCTCGGCGAGATGGACATCTCGTTGAAGTTGAGGACGACAACGATCCGCTCGCGGAGGTGGCCGATCTGGTTCAGGGCTTCCCAGGCAACGCCGCCGGTCAGGCTGCCGTCGCCGACGACGGCTATGACGTGATGATCCTGGTTGTTCTTATCCCGGGCGACCGCCAGGCCGAGCGCCGCCGATAAGGCCGTTGAAGCGTGGCCCGTGTTGTAGGCGTCGTATTCGCTTTCCTCGATGCAGGGAAAACCGCTGATCCCCTGGAATTGACGCAGGCCCTGGAAGCGGTCCTTCCGCCCGGTCAGGATTTTATGGGTGTAGCACTGGTGGCCGACATCCCAAATGATCTTATCTTTGGGCGCGTCGAAGACGTAGTGAAGAGCCAGCGTCAGCTCGACGACGCCCAGGTTGGCGGCCAGATGGCCGCCCGTTTTGGAAACGGTCTCAAGGATGAGGACCCGGATCTCCCTCGCGAGCTGGGCCAGCTCCTTGGTGGTCAGTCCTTTAATGTCCTGCGGGCTCCTGACGCGGTCAATGATCTTCGTCGTCATGGGACACCTTCATGGCTTACGGTTCGAGCAGGAGGGCCAGGGCGCGGAGCTCCTCGGTCAGGAGGCCGGCTTTGTCCAGGCCGCGGACGGCGGAACGGACGAGGTCCGAGAGCCTGGTCCGGGCATCGGCGACGCCCAGGAACGCGGCCGCGTTGGGCCGGAAGCCCGGACGCGTGTCTTCCTGGGTCGTGTCGTCGATGTCGTCCCGGAGCTGAAAGGCGAGTCCGAGGCGCTTCCCGAACTCGGCGAAGCAAGCCCGGTCCCCGGATGAGGCGCCGCCCAAGACGGCCCCGGCCTCGGCCGCGGAAATGATCAGGGCGCCGGTTTTGCGCAGGATCATCTCTTCGTAGGCCGGCTCGGCTTCAGCCTCGGGCCGGAAACCGATATCCAGGGACTGCCCCCCGATCATGCCAAGGGCGCCGGCATTGCGCGCGATCAAGGCCGCGGCTTCGGCCATGCGGGGCGCGAGCTCGGCGGGGCCGGGCGCGCCTGACATGACCTCGAAGGCGAGCGTCAACAGGGCGTCGCCGGCGAGAATGGCGATCGGCTCGCCGAAGGCCTTGTGGACGGTCGGCCGTCCGCGCCGCCAGTCGTCGTTGTCCATGGCCGGAAGGTCGTCATGGACGAGGGAATAATTGTGGATGAGCTCGATCCCGCAGGCGAAGGGGAGCGCCGCGGCTTCGTCGGCCCCGAAGCATTCGGCCGCGCAGAGAAGCAGGAGCGGACGATACCGTTTGCCCCCGGACAGGACGGCGTGCCGCATGGCCTGGAACAGGACGGAGTCCTCCCCGGCCAGACAGGCGGCCAACGCCAGCTCGACGGCCTGTTTCTTTTTCTCCAGCCGTTCCCGGAAAGCGCTCATCTCTTCGGCGTCTCCTCCCCCTCGTCGCCGGCGGCTTGCTCCCCGTCCCCGCCCTCGGGTTCGAAGGGCTCGCGCCGCAGCTCGCCCTTCTCGTCCTTGAGGAGGATCTCGACCTTCTTTTCCGCCTTGGCCAATTCCTCCCGAAGGACGCGGGCGAGCTTGACGCCCTTCTCGAACAAGGCCAGCGACTCGTTGAGGGGCAGGTCTCCCTTCTCGAGTTTGTCGACGATCCGCTCGAGATCGGCCATCGCCTTTTCGAAATGGACCATGCTCATGGCGTCTCCTTGAACCGGGATTCGACGGTCGCGGACCGGTTGACGGCCTTGACCTCGCAGGCGATCTCGCCTTTGTGGAACGAAACCACGACCTCGGCTCCCTTCCGCGTTTCCGCGGCCTTGCGGATGACGCGCCGGGTCGCCGGGTCCCAGCACAGGGCGTAGCCCTTGGCCAGGATGGCCAGCGGGCTGCGGTCGTCGAGGGCGGCGGACAGCCTCTCCCAACGGGCGAGGAGGTCGCGGAGGCGGCGGGCCATCGCGTTCTGCATTTTTTCGACCCCCAACCTCAGGCCGGCCGTATGGCCGGCGAGCGCCCGCTGCTCGTCCTTGATGCGCTTCCAGGCCCGCGTCTCCAACTCGTCCACGCGCTGAGCCAGGTTGAGGAGTCTGACCCTAAAGTTCGGGAAGGCCCGGTTCCTGGTCAGGTGGAGGGCCTCGATCTTGAGCTCCCTGAGTTTGTATCCCATCCGGAGCGCGAGGGTGGATTCGTAATGGCCGATCTTCTCCAGGAACGCCGTTTCCTTCTCGACGACCATCTCGGCCGCCGCCGAGGGCGTCGGGGCGCGCAGGTCGGCCGTAAAGTCGGCGATCGAGAAGTCGACCTCGTGCCCGACCGCCGAGATGACGGGGACCGGGCTGGCCGCGATGGCCCGGGCGACCTTCTCCTCGTTGAAGGCCCAAAGGTCCTCGATCGAACCTCCGCCCCGTCCGACGATGAGGACCTCGACCTCGGCCAGGCCGCCCAGGACCCGGATGCCCTCGGCGATCTCGTCGGCCGCGCCCTCGCCCTGGACCCGGGCGGGATGGATGAGGATGTGGAGGCGGGCGTGACGCCGGTCGAGAATGCGGAGGATATCGCGGAGGGCGGCGCCGGTCGCCGACGTCACGATACCGATCGTCTTGGGACGGAGAGGGAGTTTGCGCTTCCGGGCCGGGTCGAACAATCCCTCGGCCCGGAGTTTTTCCTTGAGCTGCTCGAAGGCGAGCTGGAGGGCACCCTTGCCCTTGGGGTCGATGGCCTCGGCGTAGAGCTGGTATTCGCCCCGGGGCTCATAGACGGAAATCCGGCCGCGGCAGACGACCTTGAGGCCGTCCTTGAGCTCGAAGGCCACCGCGCGGGCGTCGGACCGGAACATAACGGCCCTGAGTTGGGACTTCTCGTCCTTGAGGGTGAAGTAGAGGTGGCCCGACTGGTGGCGATGGAAGTTCGAGATCTCCCCCTCAACCCAGAGCCGGGGAAAGAGGTCCTCGAGCGCGGTCTTGACGAGGCTCGTAACCTCGGAAACCGAAAAGATCCGGTCAGGCTTCCCCTGTGTCATGGGTCCGGTCCTTGGGCTCGGCGACCTCCTCGCGGCGGATGGAAAGGGCCCGGCCCGTCGCGGGATCGACCTCGACCAGGGCCGCCGACAGGACGAGGCCGTCCTTGGCCGGCTCGAAACGCTGGGGGCGGCCCGACAGGAACCGGGCCAGGGCTTGGTCGGGCCTAATGCCGATAACGGAATGGTAGCCTCCGACCATGCCGACGTCGGTCAGGTAGGCCGTCCCGCCCGGGAGGATTTTTTCGTCCGCCGTGGGGACATGGGTGTGGGTCCCGATGACGGCCGAGACGCGTCCGTCGAGGTGCCAGCCCATGGCTTGCTTCTCCGAGGTCGCCTCGGCGTGGAAATCGACGACGACGATCGGCGTCCGGGCCCGAACCCGCTCGAGGAGTTCGTCGACCGTCCGGAATGGGCAGTCGATGGGCTCCATAAAGACCCGCCCCTGGAGGCTGATGACGGCGGCCGTCCAGCCGTCCCCGCTCTCGTGGAAACAGACGCCTTGCCCCGGGTTGATCCGCGGATAGTTGGCCGGTCGCAGAAGCCGGGGCTCGGCGTCGAGGTAGGCCAGGCTTTCCTTTTTGTCCCAGATGTGATTTCCCGATGTCAGGACATGGGCGTTCTGGAAGAGTTCCCGGGCGATCTCCTCGGTGATCCCGCTCCCACCGGCCGCGTTCTCGGCGTTGGCGATGACGAGGTCCGGCGAAACCCGCTCCAGGAGTCCGGGCAGGAATTTTTTGAGGGCCTGCCGGCCCGGGTGACCGATGATGTCGCCCAGGAACAGGATGAGAAGCTTATCGGGCATACTCGACGGCCCTCATTTCCCGGATGACGGTGACCTTGATCTGCCCGGGGTAGTCGAGCTCATCCTTGATCTTCTTGGCGATGTCCTTGGCCGCCAGGGCCGCCCGCTCGTCGGAGACCTTCTGGCTCTCGACGATGATCCTGATCTCGCGGCCGGCCTGGAGGGCGAACGATTTCTGGACGCCCTCGAAGGA
>JALHUR010000099.1 GCA_022867325.1 Candidatus Aminicenantota bacterium
CGTCCATGACCTTGAGGTCGAACAGGAACAGGTCGGCCAGGGGCTGGATCCGGTTCAGGGTGTCGGGGGGGACGAACCCGCAGGTGTCGACGGTCGTGTGGATTCCTCGCTCCCGGCATTCCCTCAACATCGCCTCCAGAAATTCCGGCTGGGCCGTGGGCTCCCCTCCCGAGAACGTGACGCCGCCGCCCGATTCCTCGTGGAAAACGGCGTCCTTGGCGATCTCCTCGACAACCTCCCGTGCGGACCGCCGGCGTCCGGCGATCTCCAAGGCGCCCGTCGGGCAGACTTCCGCGCATGTCCCGCAAGCCTGGCACTTGTCGGGATCGACCCGGCAACGGCCGCCCATCTTGCGGATCGCTTTTTGGGGACATCGCGGCAGGCAGTCCCTGCAATCGGGCAGACAGCGGTCGGAGCGGGCGATCAGTTCGGCGTTGTTGTCCTGGCCCTCGGGATTGTGGCACCAGAGGCAATGAAGAGGACACCCCTTGAGGAAGACGGCTGTCCGGATACCCGGTCCGTCGTGAAGGGCGTATTTCTTAATATCGAAGACGGTGCCTTCGCTCATGGACGCTTCAAGGGGGCTTCGCTCCCGGCCCCGGCCGCGCGCGCGTAATAGCGGACGATGAACCTCTCTTGAACCCGGTAGGACCAGTGGACATCGCGGATGAAACGGGCGGCCTCCTCGAACCGGCCTTGGCGGAGATGTTCGAGCAGGGTTTCATGCTCGCCGCAGGAGGCGACTTCCCATTCCTTGAGCCATGATTCGGGCCGCGGGAAATCATAGAGACGCTTCTTGAGGTTGTTGACGATTTTGACCAGCGCCTCGTTGCCGCAGGCGCCAAGGTAGGTGTTGTGGAACTTGAGGTTGCGGTCATAGTAGAGATCGAAATTGTCCTCGGCCAGCGCTTTGCGCATGCCCTCGCACAGCTTTTCCATGCTCTTGATGGTGGCTTCTTTCATGTTGTCGCGTGAAAGGAACAGGGCCGTCGATTCCAAGGCGCCGATGATCTCATAATAATTCTTGATGTCCTCGAAGGATAACGGGTTGACGATGACGCCCCGCCGCGGAAGAATGGTGACGAAGCTCTCCATCTCAAGTTGCAGGAGCGCGTCCCGGAGCGGCGTTTTGCTGACGCCGAGCATGCGGGACGTCTCGTCCATGTTGATCACGGAACCGGGCAAGAGATGGCCTTTGTGCATCTCTTCCCGGATATATTCATAAACCTGCTCTTTCAGGGACCTGATATTTAGGAGCGGCTTTTTCCCAGCGGAGATCATGTTTATGTCCTCCAAGTTGTGTTATGTAATATATCAGATATTTTAATCGGCGTCAAATTTGACCTTTTTTTCTGCCCTTAATTTTGCTTCCGATATTAGATATCATAACTTTCCTGAGATTATAAGAATAAACCATTTTAGTCAACCCCTCGACACTTCTATGATGGCGAAACGCAAGCCCCCCGCGGCTTTTCTTTTTTCTTCATCTTCTTTCCTTCTTATGGCTGCCTCGGTTTCTTGAACCACCCTTCTATCCGCGCCTTTTAGCGCACTGTAATATCCGGTC
>JALHUR010000100.1 GCA_022867325.1 Candidatus Aminicenantota bacterium
CCTCGCTGAGCGTCCGCGCCTCGGCCACGACGCGGATGATGGGCTCGGTGTTCGAAGGCCTTAAAATGACCCAGGCGTCCTTGAAAACGATTTTAAGCCCGTCGAGCGTTATGATTTCGCCCCGGCCCGCGTATTTTTTCTTGAGCTCCTTGACGGCCCGGTGGGCTTGCTCGGGCGTGCCCGCGACCTTGTCCTTGACCATTCGATAGACGGGGATCTCGCTTCTCAGGGCGGATGGAGTTTTGCCGGAGACGGCCATGAGCTCCAGGATGAGACCCATCGCCGCGAAGCTGTCCCGGCAGGGGTGGACGGCCGGCCAGATGACGCCTCCGTTTCCCTCGCCGCCGATGACGGCCTCCCGTTCCAGCAACTCCTCGACGACGTTGATCTCGCCGATCCGGGTCCTGAAGACGGGGACGCCGGCCGCGGCCGCGATGTCGTCGATCGCCCGGGTCGAGGACAGGTTGACGACGACCGGCCCGGGCGTCTTGGTCAGGACGTGCTTCACGGCCAAGGCCAGCGTCAGTTCCTCCCCGATCGCGATCCCGTTCTCGTCGACCACGGCCAGCCGGTCCGCGTCGGCGTCCTGGGCGAATCCGATGTCGGCTCCGCGGGCCGCGACGGCGCGGCAAAGTCCGCCCAGGTTCTCCGGGACGGGCTCGGGGGGATGGGCGAACCGGCCGTCGGGGACGGCGTTGAGGAGGAGGGGCCGGCAGCCGAGCTCGCGCAGGAACTCGGGGACGAGCGCCGCGCCCGCCCCGTTGACGCAGTCGACCGCGACCTTGAACCGCCCGGCCCGGATCCGCTCCACGTCGAGGGTCGCGAACAGCTTCTCCAGGTGAGGCCGTCCCGGCTTGGCTTCGGCCAGCAGGGGCTTGAATTTATCGGCCCGGACGAAGGAGAACTCGCCCTGGTGGTAGATGTCGATGAACTCGTCGAAGCGCGACCGGTTCAGGAACAACCCCTCGCCCCCGATGAACTTGAGGCCGTTCCATTCGGCCGGGTTGTGGCTGGCCGTGACGGCCAGCCCGCCCCTCGCCTGAGCCGCCCGCGTCAGGACCTGGAGGCTCGGAATGTGGCAGAGGCCGCCGGCCACGGGCTGGCAGCCGACCGAGAGAAGTCCGGCGAAGACGGCCTCCTGAAGCATGACGCCGGACGGCCGCGCGTCACGGCCGACAATGACCTTGCCCCTTCCCAGGTAGGTCCCGAAGGCTTGGGCGAAACGGGCCGCCAGCTGGGGCGTCAGGCTTTCCCCGATGACGCCGCGGACGCCCGAGATGCTGACCTTGAGGGACAGGCGCTCTTTCATGCTCGTCCTCAGGACACCAGGCCCGCGATGACCGCGGCGGCCTTGTCCGTCTCCTCCTGGGCCTTATCGCGGGACTTGTTCTCGACGATGATCCTGATCATGGGCTCGGTCGCCGACGCCCGGACGTGGACCCAGCCGTCCTTATCCTCGGCCCGAACGCCGTCAAGGAGGATGAGCTCCCGATCCTTGTAGAGCTTCTGGACCGCTTGGACGACCGAATGAACCTTGGAAGGAGGGCAGGCGACCTTTTACTTGACGATGTGGTATTTGGGCAGGTCCTGGACCAGTTCCCCGAGCGGCTTCTTCCGGACGGCCATGGCCTCGAGGATGGAGCCCATCATCAGGAAGCCGTCGAAGGCGGGCTGGAAGGCGGGGAGCGCGACGCTTCCGCTTCCCTCGCCGGCCAGGACGCCGTCCTCGGCGAGAAGGGTCTGGATGACGTGGGATTGTCCGACCCGGGCTTTGACGACAGGGCAGCCGTGGCGGGCCGCCACATCCTCGATCATCCGCGAAGTCGACAGGTTGGTGACGACCGTCCCGCGGCGCCGGCTCAGGACGTGATCCGCGATCAGGGGAAAGGCGTACTCTTCGGACAGGGTCTCGCCGTCCTCGGCGACGCAGGAGAGGCGGCCGGCGTCGCTGTTGAGGAGAAAGCCGGCCTGGGCCGAGGTGATCTTGGCGATCGAGGCCACCTCCCCGGCGTTGCGCGGCCGGGGCTCGGGATCATGGGGAAAAAAACCCGTGGGCTGATCGTTGACGGGGACGAGCTCGCAGCCGAGGGTCCGGCAAAATTCGTCGACGAAACCGGCGCCGGCCCCGTTGCAGGGATCGATGACGACCTTGAACCCGGCCCGGCGGATCAGGCCCGCGTTCAGGAATCCGGCCAGGGCCTTGAAGTAGCGGGCAAACGTTTCGGCCGGGGCGATCGTGAGCCGGCCCAATCCCGAGTTCGGGGCCTTGGCGAATTCCTCGAGGTGGTAGAGGTCCAGGATTTCGTTCCCCTGGAATTCGTTGAGATAGGTCCCGTCGCGGTTGATGAAAGTCAGGGCGTTCCATTCGGCGCCGTTGTGGCCGGCCGTGATCGAGATCCCGCCCCGGGCTTTGAGCGCGCGGACCAGGAACTGGAGGACGGGCGTCGGGCAGATCCCCAGGTCCGTGACGTCGCAACCGGCCGCCAAGAGCGCGGACACGGCCGCCGCCCGGAGCATCGGGCCCGAGAGCCGCGTGTCCCGGCCGACCAGGACCCGTCCCCGGCCGAGGAAGGTCCCGAAAGCCGAGGCGAAGTCCACGGCCAGCTCCGGGGTCAGGGTCTCGCCCACGATCCCGCGCACGCCCGCGATTCCGACCTTGAGAAGTTTCATGGTCCCGCCGTCCGTGCTATTACAGCACGGCCTCGCCCGATTTTCAAGCGATGGACCCGTCTCCGCGCGGACATTTCCGGATCCGAGCATTGGGTTGATTCCCGGTTGTCGTTCTGTTAAGTTGTGAAAAGGGAAAACCGGGAATGAATCCGGGCCGGTCAAAAACGAGTGCGACTGCGCGGTTGCTCCCTGTTTTTTTCTTCCTTTTCTTCCTTGCTTCCGGCAGCGCTTTCAATCAGGAACAACCCAAACCGACCGGCCAGGACCAGCCCGCTGGAGAGACGGCCCCCGCCCCCCCCGAGGCCTCGGTCCACCGGACTCTCAAGAACTCCCTGTTTGTCCCCGGCTGGGGTCAGGCCTCCGAGAAGCGCTACTTCGAGGCCGCCCTCTTTTTCGGCGCCGAAGCGGTCTGCCTGGCCGGCATCCTGGTCAACAACGGGCGGGGGAACGAGAATTACTCCCTTTACAAGGCGGCCTCGACGACCGAGGACGCCGTCCGTCTGCGGGCCCTGACCGAGCGCTGCGACAAACGCCGCAATCGTTTCATCCTGGCGGCGGCGGCCGTCTGGGCCTTGAACTTGGTCGACACTTATCTCATTGTCAGCGGCAAAGGCGGTAAGGATAAAACCAAAACCCTCCGTTTCAGGATCGAAACCGGTGAAGACCCGCAACTGGCTTTCAGCCTCCGTCTTGGCTTTTAGCCTGGCCTTGGCCCCGGCCTGCCAGGACCGGCTATTCGACAATCCGTTCGACCCCAACGCGAGCGATGTCATCTTCGAGGTCGTGGCCACCATCCAAACGCCCGCCTATATCCCGCTCGGGCTGGCCTGGGACGGGACCACCCTCTGGAACGTGGACGGCTACAACAACGTCCTCTACGGCCTCAACCGCGCGAACGGGACCGTCGTCCGCTCCCTCTCGGCGCCCCTTCCGGGAGCGGCCGGCATCGCCTACGACGGCCAGGACCTGTGGGTCGCCGGCGAGACCTCGCCCGAAATCCTGCGGATCAACGTCCTCAACGGCGAGGTCCTTAAGCGCCTCTATCTCCAGCGCGGCCAATTCACGGCCCTGGGCTATGGCCCCAATGTCCTTTGGGTCGCCGACGCCCAGTCGAACGCGATCCTCCGCGTCCATCCCGAGACGGCCGAGATCCTCGGATCGTTCCCGAACCCGGGCGTCCGGGCGGACGGCATCGTCTTCGACGGGACGGCCCTCTGGATTTCGGACTCGACGACCCTGACTATCGCCCAGCTGACGACCGAGGGCCGGATCCTGCGCAAGTTCCTCTCGCCCGGCCAGTCGCCGCGGGGGTTGGCCTACGACGGCCGCTTCCTCTGGAACGTCGACGGAAACCAGCGGATCTACCAGTTGAGGTTCTCGCAATGAAGGGACGGGCCTTTGCGCTGACGAGCTGGGTCGCGGCCGGGGCCCTCCTTCTGGCCGTGCCTGCGCGTCCGGCCGAAAAGCGGTCTTTCGTTATTCAGGGAGAGACCCTCGTCTACAGCTACGACCACAACCAGATCTACGGAGAAAAGGTCGCGTTCGAGGTCCTGGGCTACAAGGTCACGGCCGCTTATTTCAAGGCCGACATCCCGTCCCGCCAGGCCCTGGCCTACGGGAGCGTGACGCTGGCCAAGGACGCCGAAAAGCTCGAGGCCGATGAGCTCGTCCTGTCGCTGGAAGGCATGATCGGGACACTCGTCCGCTACGGGCCGACGATCGAGACCTCCTCGCTCGGCGCGGGCGCGGCCGGGACGGAGGGCAGGATCGAGGGCGGGCCCACGGCCGCTCCGGGAGGCGTCTTCGACGGTATCAATCTGGACAAGATTAAAAAATCCTTTCTCTCGTTCTCGGCCCGGACGATCTCCCTGACCGATAGTTTCGAGGTCCTGGGGACCGGCGTCACCATGTATCTGGAAGGCCTGGAGTCCATGGGTTTCAAGCGGTTCCGGCTTTCCGACGGCGTCGGGCCGCGCCGGAACGGGTTCGCGATCAACCGGATCTGGTACAACAAAACCCAGGGGCTGATCGGACGGGCGAGCTACTCGATCGAGAAACCGAACAAGGTCGCCAGCCTGACCCAACTCAACTACGAGGAGCGCTCTTTCCTCAAGAACAACTATGGGATCGAACGCCAGGTCGACCTCCTGACCTCGACGACGCTGACCCTCGACGAGACCCTCCGGATGGGCTTCACCGGAAATTACAATTCATCCAGCCAATGGAACGTCCAGACCTGGGTCGGTAAGACCTGGAGCCCGGCCTTCACCACCCAGTTCGACTTTTCCTACAACAAGCCCGTCAGCTTCCGCGGCGAGGCCTGGCTCGGCTTCCAATCCCAGCTCTCGGCCGGCAAATGGGGGAACCTGGCCGTCCAGGGCCGCTACGAGCTCCGGAACCAAGCCGTGGCCGGCCTGAACTACGGGGCGTCCTTCCTCAACCATTTCAGCCTGAACCTCCAATCCTATTATTCGCGGGTCAAGATCGGGGACAGCCGGGATTTCTCGGAGATCTTCACGGGCGGCCTGAACCTGTCCTACAGCTCGCGCCTCTTCAACCTGGGGACGGATTATTTCCTGAACTACGACCTGTTCGGCGGCCAGGTCCTGTCCCAGCCCCAGCTCCGGATCGGGCTCAACCCGATCGTTTTCTACGGCGGCCTCCTCTCGGTCAGCCTCAATAACATCGCCCTCTACAGCCAGATCGGGCGGGAGGGTCTGGCCGAGCGGAGCTTCAGCGACAACGCCATCCTGAGCCTGGCAATCCAGCCGGTCGAGCTCTTCAAGGACCTGCGCTTGAACCTCAACCTGGCCCTGGAACAGTTCGTGGAAAGGGAAGGGCGGAATTTCACGACGGGCGGGATCGTCTTCAACGCCGTCCGGAAGATCGGGGAGGGAATTTCGGTTGAAGCCTATTACAGCCTTTCGTCGCGCCGGCGGACCCGAAGCTGGCTGATCGAGGGGACGACCGGCCAGGACCTGAGCCTGGTGGCCCGGGCCATGGTCGGCGAGACCGTCAATTCCTGGGTTTCGGTTTCCTATGACGCCAAGAACGCCCAGCTGCGGCAGTCTTTCGCCGACTTCTCCTTCAAGGTCGTTCGGAATTGGAGCCTCCACGCCATCCTCAACTACGACTTCTTTCTCAAGAAGCTCAACAACATCGACCTCTACATCGTCCGCGAGGCGGGCCGCCTCCAGTTCCGGCTCATCTGGCGAAGCTTGTCCCGCCAATTCCTGGTGGAGTTCGTTCCGCGATGACGAGGGCCAGGGCCGTCGGAGCGGCGATCGTCCTGGCGGCGGCCGGCGCGGCCGCCTGTATCTCTTTCGATATCAGGAGGTTTCCCGAGCCGGAGGACTCCGTCGCTTCGTTTCTCTTCTGCAGGGAGGTCGAAAGCGCCGACGATCTCATCCGGCCGGCCGGGGAGACGTCCGAGTTCGCCGCCGCCGACGGCCGGGTGATTTCGTTCGCGAGCGTTCGCAACGTCGTTAAAAGCATCCGCCTCCGCTGGAAATGGTACGACGCCGCGAAAACCCTTGTCCGCGACACGGGCGACGTCGAAGTGAATGCCGAGGGGAAAAATCTCGAGGTCGTGACGGCCTACGACGTCCTGCCGCTCGAGCCGGGGAAGTCCGGCCCCGGCTCCTGGACGACCCTTCTCTTCATCGACGGCCGGCTGGCCGCCCGCAAGAGCTTCATTTTGTCCGGTGACGGAGGCCATACTCCCAGAGGATCCGGGACATGACCTTCATTCCGACCGGGATGGCCTTCTGGTCGGCGACGAAATAGGGGGAGTGGACGGAGATCCCCTCTTTCCCCTCGGGCATGACTCCGAGGTCGAGCATGACGCTGGGGACAAGCTTGGCGAAGTAGCTAAAATCCTCGCCGCCCATTTCGGGAGGGTCTTGAACGAGGAACTGTTTCCCGCCCAGCGCCTTCTCCACGGTCGGCAGGATCTCGGCCATCAGGGCCGGGTCGTTGAAGAGGGCCGGCGTCGCGAAATAATAATCGAGCGCGAACTTGGCCCCGGCCGCCCCGCAGATATTGGATACCAAACGCTCGATCTTCCGCTTGAGCGTCTGACGCTGGTCCTCGCCGTATGAGCGGACCGTCGCCTGAAGGACGGCCTCCCGGGGAATGATGTTGCTGGCCGAGCCGGCGTGGAAAGTGCCCACCGTGACGACCGTGTCGTTGTGGACGTCGATTTCGCGGGCGACCATGACCTGGAGCGCGACCACGATCTGGGCGCCGACGACGATCGGATCGACGCAGGAGGACGGCCCCGCCCCGTGGCAGCCCTCGGACAGGACTTTGAGGACGAATCCGTCGCAGTTCGCTCCCGCCCAGCCGGGAGTGTATTTGATGGTCCCGGCCGGAATCGTATCCTCGACGTGGAAGGCGAACATGGCCTTGGGCTTCAGGTCCTTGAATAAACCGTCCCGGAGCATCCCGGCCGCGCCGTCGCCCCATTCCTCGCCGGGCTGGGCGATGAAGAGGACCGTGCCGGGGAAGTCGTCCCGGACGGAGGCCAGGACGGCCGCGACCCCGAGCAGGATGGATGTGTGGAA
>JALHUR010000101.1 GCA_022867325.1 Candidatus Aminicenantota bacterium
CGTCAACGACTACGCGCCGGCCCTGGCCGATCTCGGGCTCGAAGACCGCCTGGCCGTCCTCTCCGGCTGCGAGGTCACCGCTCCCGACAACTTCATTCACTTCTGCGCGTATCCTTTGACTCCGGCGCCCGACCAGGACAACCGGGGAGCCGTCTCCCCCCAGGGCGGAAGCCCGGAAGCCCAGCTCGCGGCCGCCCGCGAAAAACCGGCCCCGGTCCTCCGCCAGCTCAACCATCCCCGGGCCGGAAGCCTCGGTTTCTTCAATAACTACAAACTCGACCCGGAGACGGCCGCCTCGGCCTCGACCGGATGCAGCGCGGACTTCGACGTCATGGAGGCCATGAACGGCCCCATCTTCTGCAGCGGGAACGACCAGGCTGTCGCCGACTGGCTCCATCTCCTGAATCGCGGCTATTTCTTCCCGGTCGTCGGATCCTCGGATACCCATTCCATCGACGGGGAGGAGCCGGGCTTTTCCCGGACCTACGTCAAGTACGCGGGCGGCAAAGGCCGCGGCCTCGACCGGACCGCCCTGATCGATGCCGTGCGCAAGGGGCATTCCTTCGTCTCGAACGGACCGATCATCGAGCTGACGGTGGATGATCGTTACGGGTCCGGGGACACGGTGACGGCCCGCGACGGAAAAATCGCCGTCCGGATCGAGGTCCGCGGCGCGCCCTGGGTCGATGTCGACGAGGTTTGCCTGATCATCAACGGCGAACCCGGCCTCGTCATTCCGGTCGGCCCGTCCCGGAGCACGGTCAAGAAATTCCGGCAGCGGATCGACCTGACCCTGGCCCGCGATTCCACCATCGTCTGCCAGGTCATGGGGCGGCGGCCGCTCTATCCGGTCGTTCAGGTCAACGCCCGGACGGCCGAGGAGGCCGCCCTTCCCTTTGCCATCACCAATCCGGTTTTCATCGATGTGGACGGAAACGGACGCTACGACGCGCCGCTGCCGCGCGAGATTCGGATCGGCGACGGGGCACGGAAACCTTGAGTCCCTATCACGCCTGAAAGGAAAGCGATGCCATCCAACTCGGTTGACGGACATAAGGCGGCCGGCGCAGAGGGGTTTTCGTTGTTCGGACCGCTCCGGCCGAGCGCGTTCGCCAGCGTCCCCAACCTGATCACGCTGGCGCGCCTGGCCGGATCGCTCGTCTTCTTCATCCTGGCCGTCCTGCGCCAGAATCCGCTCTACAATTATATCGGCCTGGGCGTCCATTGGCTGGGGGATTTCAGCGACGGCTTCTACGCCAGGTTGTTCCGGCAGGAGACCGTCCTCGGCGCCGAGATCGACATCATCGCCGACCGGGTCGAGACGCTCTTTTTCTTCCTGAATTTCCTCCACGTCCGGCCCTGGCTTTTCCTCCCGGTGACCCTGTACCTCGTCAACTTCGCCTTCGTCGATTTCTACCTCAGCAACCAATTCCGCGCCTTCGGCCTCATCTCGCCCAACTATTTCTACCGGGTCGACCGCCGGGTCTACAACTGGAATTTCAGCCCGGCCGGAAAGTTCGCGAATTCGACGATCGTCACTCTATCCCTGATCTTCCTGCCGGCCGGCTGGTGGCCGCTGCCGGCGATTCTGGCTTGCATTTTGATCGCAATTAAATTATGTTCAATTGACATCCTGCGCGGGAAACGAAGGAGCTGACCGAGAAAGGAGCCCGATGGAATCCAAGGCCCGGACCCGATCGCTGGCCCGGCGGGGCATCGTCAATTTTATCCGGCGGCGGCCTTTCTGCATCTCTTTCGAGGTCACCTACAACTGCAACGCCCGCTGCAAGCACTGCCATCTGGGAGGCGCGGCCAACGACCCCCGGGAGGTGCGTTCCCCGGCCGAGCGGTTCGGCGAGCTGGCCCGCCGCTTCAGGCCGGTCGTCGCCCAGATCTCGGGCGGCGAGCCCCTTCTCCGCCCCGATATCGAGGACATTGTCCGGACCGTCCGCGTCCCGGACCGGGCTCCCTACATCGTCCTGACCACGAACGGCGCCCTCCTGACCCGGGCCAATTACGACAAACTCATCGAGGCCGGCGTCGACGAATTCTCCCTGTCCTTCGATTACCCCGACGAGCGCCATGACGCGTTCCGGGCCATCCCCGGGCTGTTCAAGAAGATCAAGACCCTGATGGAGAGCTTCGGTCCCGAGGACAAGAAGGCCGTCACGCTCTCCGGCGTCGTCCAGCGCAACAACTTCCGCGACCTCGAAGCCATGGCCGAGCAGGCCCGGGCCTGGGGCGTCCGGATGAACTACAGCGCCTATACATGGCTTCGCACCCAGAAAAAGGAATTCATGATCCCGCCCGAAGAGATGGCCGAGTTCAAGGCCGTCGTCGGCCGCCTCCTCGAGCACAAGCGCCGCTACGGGACGATCTACACTTCGGACTACGTCTTCCGGAACATGATCGCCTTCTTCGAGACCGGCTCGGTCCCGAACTGCCGGGCCGGGATCCGCTTCTTCGTCATCAACCCGAGCGGATCGCTCTCGCCCTGCGGGCTGATCATCAAGGATTACACATCGCCCCGCCAGATCCGGCGGGACTTCCTCAAGTCCAACGAGTGCACCTACTGCTACACGTCGATTCGGGGCGGATCCGAGCGCCCTGTCAAGTACCTGATCAAGGACAACCTGGACAGGCTCCGCCGCCCGAAGAGGGCCGCGGCATGACTCACCCGCCCCAACGAGCTACGGATATCATCGACGTGACTTCCGCCCTGGAGAGCGCGGAGCGAATCCCGCTTCCCTCCGAACGGGTCCGGCACCGGGTCAAAACGCTCCTCTTCATCCTCCAGATCGCATTCGTCGCGACCTTGCTGACCCTGTGGATCGCGGCGCCCGCCCTGCGCCGGGGCAAGAGCCTCTGGGTCCTGTTCTTCTATTGCTTCCCGGCCGAGTTCCTGGTCGCCACCGTCCCCCACGAACCCGTCCTGCTGTTTTTCTCCAAATTCTACGGGCCGCTGACGATCGCCCTGGTTTCGATCGCCGGGACCGCCCTGACCGAAGTCATCAACTATTCCGTGTTCAAGTACGTCGCCGACCTCAAGCTCTTCCGCAAGATGCTCGAGAGCCGCGGCGTCCAGAAGCTCGTCGCCTGGTTCAAGAAGGCGCCCTTCCTCTCGCTCTGGGTGGCCGGGTTCACGCCGATTCCCTTCTATCCCTTCCGATTCCTGGTCGTTCTGGCCCGCTATCCCCTCTGGAAGTACATCCTGGCCGTCGTCACCTCGCGGACGCCCCGTTTCTACATCCTGGGTCTCGCGGGCGGAGCCATCAAGCTGTCCGACACCCTCCTCGTCCTCCTCACGGTCGGCCTCCTCACGGTCGGCGCCGCCCCCATTCTGGGCAAGCTTCTCAAAAAGAAGAAAAAAGTTCCCGCCGCCGAATAACTCCAAATAGTGACGCTAATCAGTGTCCCCAATTATTATTGGGGACACTGATTAGCGTCACTATTTACGAATTTTGACATCGGCCGGGCCGAAGTGCTATAAATACACGGCCGAGAGCCATCATCATGAGCCGCAAGACAGCACCCGGGCCCTCCGCGGCCTGCATCATCAATCCCAGGGCCGCCAATAAAAAGTGGCTGAGACGGGGGAAGGTCCGCGAAGACCTTCGGCGCGCCCTGCCCGGACGCGTCCATGACACCCTGGGCGAGCGGGAGCTGACGATCGATCTCGCCCGGAACGCCTGCCTTGAATCGGACGTCGTGGTCGCCGTCGGCGGGGACGGGACCGTGGCCGACGTCCTCCAGGGCGTCGTGAATTCGGGCAGGACGAAGGAGGTCGTCTTCGGCATCATCCCCTTCGGGTGCGGCAACGCCTTCCGCAAGTCCTTCGGCATCCCCAAGAACCCCAAGAAGGCCCTCCGGATCCTGGCCGAGGGCGAGCCGCGCGAGGCGGACCTCATCCGGGTCGAAGATCGCGTCGCCGGATTCGTCAGCATCGGCGCGACCGCGGCCGTGACCGCGAAAAAGATCGAGCACGAGATCCACGGGATGCTGGGGCACCTCCTGGCCGTGCGCAAGATGTTCCTGCTTCCCGCGACCGAGAAAGAGGTCGAGCTCTTCGACGGCGTCGACGACAAGGGCCGGGCCTTCCAGCATAAAACGCTCCGCAGCCGTTTCTTCGATTGTGTCGTCGCCAAGACGAACTACTTCGGCTACAGCTGGAAAATCGCCCCCAAGGCTCGCAGCGACGACGGCTTTCTCGACATCACCTTTTTCGAGCTCTCGCCGTCGCGCTATATCCTCTTTTTTCCCCTCATCTACTTCGGCCTGTTCCAGCGGACCCAGAGACATTTCAAGGCCAAGCGGATCGTCCTCAAAGGAAAGGATCTCCCCATTCAATACAACGGGGAGTTTCTGGGCCGGAGGGATCGGATTGAGCTCGAGGTCCTGCCTAAGGCGATCAAGATCCTCGGCCCCAAGAAGCCGAATTGAGAGCGCTTGTCCCCAGATCCGTTGATTCGTCTGAATAGGCAAGCGTCCCCGCGTTGGCCGATCCGCTCATAGGCGGGATCGCGTTCGATCGTAAGGAGAAAATTATCAAACTCTTCCTCGCTATAGGGCCACAGATTGACGCCTCGATGGGTCAGAATATAGTCTTCTCCATGAAAAGCGGGCAGCATCGCAATCGCTTTTCTCTTGGGGATGTGAGGGATCAACGCCGACTGTGCCGCCACCGAAGCTTGGGCGGGAATCCGGCCGATGAGCTTCCTAACGCCCGAATAGGAAGAAAGTGCCCTGTAGCGAGAGGGCTGGATAATCCTCCACAAACTGGAGTTGGCCAGATTGACCAGCAACAGCAGTAAGCCCACCCCGAAGAAGCTCAGCCGGATTTTCCGCGCAGCCGGGGAAGTCAACCCCTCGATTCCCCGGCATGAATGCCGGGGCTTGTTCGGGGTTAACCCTGAGCCTCGCTTCTCGTCCCCGCCTTGAAAGGCGGGGCTCCGATTTTTAGCCCCGCTTTCAAGGCGGGGTAGCGTCGGCGAACGGGCCAAGAAATCACGGGCATTCTTCATTCCATAGATCAAGGCCAGAAAAAGAAAAGGCAAAAAGGTTATGCTGTAGTGGAGACCGAACGTATACATCTGCGGTATTTTGCTCAAGAGCATCACCGCAAGCGGCGGGACAAGTAAGACCGCGTAGGAAGACGCCAGGGGGAGAAACAGGAGCGGGAGAAGGATATTGGCGGCCAGGATCCGGAGGAAGAGCCCGAAATCAACCCCCTGGAGGAGAATCCCGGGATGCCTGAGAATATTGCCGATCATCTGGACTAGGCTCCCGCTTTCCTGACCATAGATGGCCCCATAGAGATAGAATCCGGTTCCTCCCGCTTGTTGGCGAAAATACGGTATGACAATTCCCAAGGTCAGCAGCACATAGCCGAGAGACAGCGCGGACGTCAACCACCCCAGCCGTTTTTCCTTAAGCTTATAAACGGCGAATATCCCGAAAAAGAAGAGATAGATTCCGACATCTTCCTTCACAAGGAGGGCGAGGCTCAGGAACAAAAAATACAGGAGGGGCTTCTTTCGAATGGCCAGGAAATAGAACGCGCCCAAAAAGAAGACGGGAAACAGCAGCTCGGTATGAAAATCATGCATCAAACCCAACAGCAGTTGTCGAAAGAAGAGATAGACGACGGCCACGACGACGGGAAGAAACCGATCCTTTAAGACACTCCGTGCGATGAGATACAGAAACAGCCCGGAAAGGCCGATGGCGATCACTTCGATATAGAGCAGGATCAGAGGTCCGGGAAAGACGACATAAAGAGGAATCATCAAGAAAAGAATCGGCGTAAAGTGGAGGGCAAAATGGCTTTCCCAGCCTTTGACGCGGCCTGGCAGGTAGGTTAGCATGCCCTGGTTCCTTTCCCAACGGCCGAAGGCGTATTGATGAAACGGGTCGGCCATGACCTCTCCCTTAAGGGTGTAATGAAAGCCGTAGTCGACGATGGAAAGGTCGCAGGCATTGGTGCCGAACGAAAAGTGCTGAAGGGTCTTAATTCCGCAGAAGACGATTATCCAGACCCCAAGAAAAATAATAAAAATTCGCTCGGTTTTCATGGTCATTCGCTGCCCGCTCAATGGATTACCCGCCGATCGGACCCGGCCGGTAGGGATAGTAGCGCGGCTCCCACTGGGCCTTGCGGATGACGGCGGCGAGCTCCTCATCGCTCAGGAGCCGCCCCAGCCCGGCGTCGCGAGCTTCCCGCGCCACGGCCAACGCGACCCGAAAGGCCGCGGCCCGGATCTCCTTCATTTCGGGAAGGAGCAGCCCGCTTTCCCGCTGTTCCGCCGACACCATATCGCTCA
>JALHUR010000102.1 GCA_022867325.1 Candidatus Aminicenantota bacterium
CTATCTCAACCTTCACGGCTATCCCTCTCACGAATGGGTCCAGCCGTTTTCGAATTACGCCCCCTACCTGTTCCGCGATTATTGGATCCCGCGCGGCTGGTACGCCTACTTCCGGACCCCGACCCACCCCGTTTTCCGGAGATGGAAGGAGGCCGGCGAAGAGCTCAAGCGATTCGTGATCGAGGAAATGCAGGGCAACGAACTCATCCGGAAGTCCAACAAGAAATTCTACGACCGCTACGAGCGCTGGGCGGCCCGCTGGCAACCCGCCCTGGCCGATCTCGAGCTCAGCGACGGCCTCAACCTGTATGCCCGGCGCCGTTCCCCCCAGGAAACGCGCCCGTCGTTACGGAACCAGACGATCCTCGCCGAGGAAACGCCCGAAGTCATGGACGAAACGGCCCGCGGCGCTTGGCTCGGCGCGCTGTGCGAGCAGGGCCTCGCCTACCTCAGGGCCCATCTCAAGTACCTGGCCCAGGCGCAGTTCGAGGTCGGCCGCATCGAGGAAGAGGTCCAGCAGCGGATCCGGATCCAGTTCGTGAGAAGCCGCCCCGGCTCCGTCGTCCGGACGGTTCGCAAGGAGGGCCCCTGACGTTTGTCAAAGCCTGGGGAAATTGCTAAGATACCCTCAGATCGCCCCATGGGAACACCGTCGAACGTCCTGGTCATAAGCGCGGGAGACTCGCTCCCCTCCCCGCCCGAGGCCGGTTTTTTCCCCGCCGATATCCGCCTGTCCTTCTGCCGCCCCGGGGAGGATTACGCGGCCCTAGCCCGCGCCGAGGGCGTTCGCATCGTCATCCTGGATATCGAACAGGACCGCAGGGGATCCGTCAAATACCTCCGGGAAATCAAAAAAACCGACCCTTTGATCGACGTCATTGTCGTCGGACCGGCGCCCGGCTCCGAACCGGCTTCGGTCCTGATCAGGCAGGGCGCGACGGACGTCCTCGAGCGGCCCTTGGACTGGCCGGCGATCGGGCGGATCCTGAAGCGGATCGAGGACAAAAAAACGCTCAAACGGGAAACCTTCAATCTCGAGCGCGAACTCGAGCGGAAATATCTCTTCGAGGGGATGATCAGCAAGAATCCGGCCATGCTCGAAGTGTTCGCCCTGATCGAGAACATCGCTCCCCATTTCACGAGCGTCCTGGTCACGGGCGAGACGGGGACCGGCAAGGAGATGGTGGCGCAGGCCCTCCATCGGCTGAGCCCCTTCCGGGAAAAGCCGCTGATCGTCTGCGACTGCACTTCGATTCCCGACAACCTGTTCGAGTCGGAGCTGTTCGGCTACGTCCGGGGCGCATTCACGGGGGCCGACCGCAATAAACGGGGACTGTTCGAAGAGGCCCACCAAGGGACCATCTTCCTCGACGAAATCGCCGAAGTCCCGCTCCCCGTCCAGGCCAAGCTCCTCCGCGTCCTCGAGACCCACCAATTCCGCCCCTTGGGATCGACCGAGGTCCGGCGGGCCGACGTCCGGGTCGTGGCGGCGACCAATCGCAATCTCCGCGAGGCGGTGAGAACCCAGGCCATGCGCGAGGACCTCTTCCACCGGCTTAACCGGATCGAAATCCACCTGCCGACCCTTCGGGAACGGCGTGAAGACGTCCGGCATCTCGTCCGCCACTTCCTGGACCGCTACAACGCGGAATTCCAGAAGACGATCAAGGGCGTCTCCCTCCATGTCCAGAAAATCCTGCTGCGCCACGAATGGCCCGGCAACATCCGCGAGCTTGTGAACGCCATGGAAAGCGCCGTCCTTCTCTGCAAGAAGGACTTCATCGACGTCGAGGATCTCCCCAGGTACCTGCGCCATATTCCGGCCCTGGAGGCCGGATTCCCGGCCAGCGGCCGGGATCACCCCCTGACCCTGGAGGAGGTTGAAAAGGCCCACATCGGCCAAGTCCTTAAGCTGAACCTGGGCAACATCAAGAAAACGTCCCGCATCCTCGGCGTTTCCCGGACGACTCTCTACAACAAGCTCAAGACCTACCGGCTCCTCGCCGAGGCGGAGGAAGAGCCGTCGCCCAAGGCGCGGCGCTGAGTCCGCGCTTGAAGGAGCACTTGGAAAATCCCCAACTTTTTAATACAATATCCGTATTAAGGTAGGACGTAACGTCAAACCGAACTTAGACAGGAGGCTTAGATGAGAAAACGCGGAATTTTAATCCTGGCCGGACTCGTCCTAATGGCAACCGTTAGCGGCGCCCTCTGGAGCCAGACGGCCCAGGACGTCCTCAAAAAAATGATCGAGGTCGGCGGCGGCCGAGAGACCCTGGCCGCCATCAAGGATTCGACCATGACCGGGACCATGGAAATGATCCAAATGGGCTTCAACGGCTCCATCACGATGTACCAGAAAGAACCCAACATGCTGCGGATGGACGTCGAAGTCATGGGCATGCTCATCACCCAGGCCTATGACGGCGAGAAAGGCTGGTGGATCAACCCCCAGACGGGCGCCGCCGAGGAGATGCAGGAGAATCAATCCCAGGACTTCAAGCGCCAGGCCTACGGCAACGACTCCCTTCTCAACACCGAGAAGTTCGGGATCAGCTACGAACTTAAGGGGACGGAGAAGGCTGACGACAAGGACTGCATCCTCCTCGAACAGACTTTCAAGGACGGCAATAAGAACACGATCCTTATCGACAGCGCCACCTATCTGCCCTACAAAACCCGCGCCAAAAGCCTGAACCAGATGGGCGCCGAGGTCCAGTCCGAAACGACCCTCTCCGATTACAAGCCGGTTAATGGGATCCCGGTCCCCCATTCCATCACGATCAAACAAGACGGCCAGGAGTTCATGAAGATGACCATCACCAAGGTCAGCTACAACTCCGGCCTCGAGGATTCCTTCTTCAAGATGACGAAATAACGGCCCGCTGGCCGATCCGATTCGCCGAATCCTCGGAGGGCCGTCGCCGGGGATTTTTTTTGGGGAGGACGCGGATGAGAAAGTCAACCTGGTTTCTGGGCATCATCCTGGCCGTCTTGGTCTCCTGCGCCATCAATCCCGTCACGGGGAAGCGCGAACTCAGCCTGATCTCGGAAAGCGCGGAGATCGAGATGGGAAAGGCCGCCGACGCCGAGATTAGCGGCCAGTACGGCCTCTACCGCGATCCGGCCCTCGAGGGCTATATCGAACAGGTCGGACGCAGCCTGGTCCCTCATACCCACCGGCCCCAGCTCGGCTACCGCTTCGCCGTCATCGACGACCCCGTCGTCAACGCCTTCGCGGCGCCCGGCGGCTACGTCTATGTCACCCGGGGACTGCTCGCCTCGGTCGGCTCCGAGGCGGAGCTGGCGGCCGTCCTGGGACACGAGCTGGGCCATATCAGCGCCCGCCACAGCGTCCGCCAGATGAGCCAGCTCATCATCGTCCAACTCGGGTTGGGTTTGGGGAGCGCCCTGAGCAAGGACTTCGCCAAGATCGCGGGGTTCGCCGGCGTAGGCATCCAGCTCCTGTTCCTCAAGTTCAGCCGCGACGACGAGCGTCAAGCCGACGCCCTGGGCGTCGATTATGCGCGGAACACGGGCTACAACCCGGCCGAGATGGTCGTCTTTTTCGAGTCTCTTCAGAAGATGGGCGACCTATCGGGCGCGCGCCCCTTGCCGGGTTTTCTCTCGACCCATCCGCTGACCAAGGACCGGATCCGGGACGTCCGGGCCCTGGTCGCGGCCGGCGACGAAAGCCGCTGGGTCCGGCGCGACGCCTACCTCAAGCGAATCGATAATATCGTCTACGGCGAAGACCCCCGCCAGGGATATGTCGAAGGGAACGCCTTCTACCACCCGGGGATGGAGTTCACGTTCCAATTCCCGGCGGGATGGAAGGTCCAGAACACCGCTTCTAAGGTCATCCTGAACTCCCCGGACAGCCGGGCGGCCTTCTGGCTCCAAGCCGAGCAGAGCGCCGAGGAGCTTCCCGCCTACGCCCGGAAGAAGCTGGCCGAGATCGAGGGAGGACGGCTCATCCAGGACCGGAGTTTGACGATCAACGGAATGGCCGCTTACAACCAGATGGTCGACCTGGCCGGGCAGGACCCGTCGCAAAGCCGGCCTCTCCGGGCCCGGCTCTCCTACATTCGAAAAAACGCTTTCATCTTCGTTTTGGGGGGCCTTTCGGCGGCAAGCGACTTCGACCGCCGCGAACCCGAATTCGAGAAGACCGTCCGGTCCTTCACCCCTCTGCGAGATCCCGCCCGCCTCAGCCGCAATCCCCGACGGCTCCGGATTATCCGGGCCGACGGCCGCCGAACCCTCGAATCGCTGCTGCGGGCCGAGGGCGTGGCCGGAGACCTCTGGCCCCGTCTGGCCGTCAGCAACGAGATGGCCCTCTCCGAAACGCCCGCAGCCGGACGCTTGCTGAAAGTCGTCCGCTGAAGCGCGGAGGCGGGGTTCGAGAGGATGTCTCAGATTTCGGCTTCCTTGAGAACGCCGTAGGCGAGCCGGAGGGCCCGCAGCCCTTCTTCCCCGGTCACCTTGCTGATCTTTCCGGTCCGGACGCTGTCGAGGAAGTTCTTGAGCTCCTTCTTGAGGGGCTCTTCCTTCTGGATCTTGAGGGTCTTGATGTCCGTCTGGCGGCCGTGGAGGGGAAAGACCTTGACCTCCTGGTCGATGTAATCGATCGAGTAGTAGGAGGTCGGTTCGAAGATGCGAAGTTTGCGGACCTTGCCCTGATGGACGCGGCTCGCCGTCAAGGTCGCGACGCAGCCCGACTTGAACTCGAGCCGAGCGTTGGCGATGTCGACTTTCTCCGAGAGGACGTGAATCCCCGATGATTTGATCCCGACGACCTCGTCCTTGATGAGGGCCAGGATGATGTCAAGGTCGTGGATCATCAGGTCGAGGACGACGTCGATGTCGAGGGAGCGGGCCGAGAAAGCTCCCAGCCGCTGGACCTCGATGAATTTGGGGTCGGTGATGAGGTTCTCGACGGCCTCGACGGCCGGGTTGAACCGCTCGAGATGGCCGACCTGGAGGATGAGACCTTTTTGGGCGGCCGCCTCGATAAGGCGCTCGCCTTCCTCGACGGTCGCCGTGATCGGCTTCTCGACCAGGACGGACTTGCCGCGCTGGAGGAGGTCCATCGAGATGGCGTAGTGCTCGACGGTCGGCGTCGCGACGACGGCCGCGTCGATATCGTCGATCATATCCTGGTAGTTTTGATAGTACTGGACGCCGTGGCGGTTCCCGATTTCGAGGGCCTTCCGGAAATTGATGTCGGCGACGGCCTTAAGCTCCGCCTCCTCAAGGTAGGACAGGATGCGGGCATGCTGGGTCCCGAGGTATCCGACGCCGATGATCCCGACTTTGACCTTCTCCATTCGCTTCGCTCCTTGAGGAGGCTCTTCAAGCCGTCCGTGCTAAAATCGCGATCCCGTTCGCGTCGGCCAGGGCCAGGGCCTCCTCCTTCTGGAAGAAGGGGACGGTCCCCGCCTCGATGCAGAGGGCTACCGACCGCGCCTCGATCAGGCTGCGGACGGTCCCGATCCCGACGGCCGGGAGGTCGATCCTGGGGTCCTGATGCCGGCGCCCGGCCTTGAGGACGACCGTACCGCCGCCGGCGATCTCCCCGCCCCTAAGGACGGCCCGGTCCGTTCCCTCCATGCCTTCGACGGCCACGATCGCCTTGTCCTTGACGACGAGGGTCTGGCCGATCTCCTCGTCCGCGATCCTGCGGACAAGAGGCCAGCCGAAACCGATATCCTCGAGGACGGCCCGGGACGGTTCCGTCCTGGACAGGACGCCTTCCGGGCACAGCAGCCTCTCGAAAAAAACCTTGGGATTCCCGACTTCGAATCCCTGTCCGGCCAGATAGTCTATCAGGACGCGGAGGAGCGCTCCCGGGGTCCGGTCGCCGGCTTTGCTCAGAAGATCAAGGGCCGCGGCCTCGTCTCCCGCGCTTTCGAGCGCGGTCCGGGGACTGATCTTTCCGGCCATGAAGACCGTCCCGACCCGCGCCCGCCGGAAAAAACGGACGAGCCCGGAGATGTCCCAGGGGGCTATCCACTCGAAAGCGTCGGACAGGCCGGCCAGACCGGGATCGGCCTCTCCCCGGACGGCGGCCACGGCCGCGTTCCAGCCGCGGGCGCGGACGTCATCCAGGACAAAACGGGGTATGGCGCCTGAGCCGGCGATCAGTCCGATTCGTCTTCCCATGCGTCCGCCGTCTTTTTCAGGATGCCTCTCTTGGACGTCGCGATGAAGTCCAGGATCAGGTCCCGGTCCTCGCTCGGCGGGAATTGGCTCCGGATCCGCTCCACGGCTTGGGACGTGCTCAGGCCGGAGTAGAACAGAATTTTAAATAGGGCCTTGAGCGCGTTGCGGCGCTCGGCCGACAGGCCGCACCGCCTGAGCCCGACGACATTGAGCCCGTAGAGCCGGGCGGGCCTGCTCCCGACGACGCGGCTGAAAGGCACCACGTCTTGGGTGACGATCGTATCCCCGCCCAGAAAGGCGTAGCGTCCGATCCGGCAAAACTGGTGAACGCCGCTGAAGCCGCTCAGCATGACGAAATCGTCGATGGTCACGTGGCCGGCCAGGGTCGCGTTGTTGATGAACACGCATTCGTTCCCGATCCGGGAGTCGTGGCCGATATGGGCATAGTTCATGAAATAGTTGGCGTTCCCGAGGACCGTCCTCCCGCCCCCCTTGACCGTCCCGCGGTGGACCGTCACGAACTCCCGGAAAACGTTGCCGTCGCCGATGGCGAGTTCGGTGTCCTCCTCGCTGGTGCCGACGTCCTGGGGTTCGGTCCCGACGACCACGAACGGGGAGAACCGGTTGTCGGCGCCGATCGAGGTCCGGCCGCCGACGACGACGTGAGCCTCAAGCCGGGTGCCCTTGAGAATCGTGACGTCTTTGCCGATAACGCAGCCCGGGCCCACGAAAACCCCTTCGTCGAGCCGGGCGCCCGGCCGGACGACGGCCGAAGGGTGGATGACAACCTCACTTGGAGGCATTCATCTCCTCGGCGTCGACGACGAAGGCCATGATCTCGCCCTCGACGGCCACCTCCCCATCGACCAGGGCTTTTCCCTTGAGATGGCAGAAACGGCTCTTGAGCTTGATGATTTCAGCCTCGAGCCGGAGCTGATCCCCGGGGACGACGGTGCGGCGGAATTTGGCCTTATCGATCTTGGAGAGAAGGACGAGCTTGGTCTGGGGGTCGGGAATCGAATGGAAGAGGAGGATCCCCCCCGCCTGGGCGACGGCTTCGATTATCAGGACCCCGGGCATGACCTTGAATCCGGGGAAATGACCCTGGAAGAAGGCCTCGTTGTAGGTGACGTTCTTGAGGGCGACGATCGACTTGCCCGGCTGAAGCTCCAAGACCCGGTCGACCATAAGAAAGGGATAGCGGTGGGGCAGAAACTTGAGGATCTGCTGGATATCCATCGAACCTGATGCGGTCCGAACTTCGGCCCCGCTCATTTGGCCGGGGCGGCCGCCTTGGAGGCGTCGTAGCGCCGGATGACCTCATCCGTGATGTTGATGGCGGGGCTGAAATAGACGGCGCCGCTCTTGACCAGATCCAGGATGACGTCGAGGTTCCTCTCCCGGCCGATCGCCTCGATGATGGACAGGAGCTCGCCCTGGACCTTGTTGAACAGGCGGTACTGGAGCTCCTGGAGCTCGCGAGTCGAGTCCTCGCCGACGCGCTTGCGGTCCGTCCGCTTCTTGTCGAGGTCGGACGTCATCTGGATGACGGCCTCGTCGGTCAGGGTCAAGCGCTGGGTGTTGAGCCTGGTCTCGATCTGACGGATTTCGTCGTCGAGCTTGGTCAGGGCCGCCTGGGTCTGTCTGTCCTTGTCCTGGAGCCGGGCGATGACTTTCTTGCCTTCGGCCGATTTTTCCAGGACATCCTGGGAATTGACGGCGCCGATCTTGGATCCTTGCTGGGCGTAGCCGGCCGCGGCCAGGGCCGCCCCCATCAGGACGAGCGTCAGGATGCGTGTCGCGCGTTTCATGGTTGAGCCTCCTATGTCTTTATGTTCACCCTAAGGCGATGTCCGATCAAAAGGTCGTTCCCACGGCGAACCGGAAGGCGAAGCTCGGATCGTCGGGGTAGATCTTGCGGGAGTTATAGGCGAAGATGAGCCGGAAGGGAACCCGGAGGGCGGGCACGAAAACCCTGGCCTCGAGGCCGGCCGAAGTGTAGAGGTCCTTGAGGTTGAGGATTCCGCTCTTGTTCCAGGCGTTGCCCGTATCGTAGAAGAAGATGGCATACAGGGGCCCCCCGACGGGGATGATGTACTCGGCGTTGAAGACGAAGGACGTCAGGCCGCCCAGCAGGGTCCCCTGGGCGTTCCGGGGGCCGATCGTGTAGATATCGTAGCCCCGGATGGAGCGTTCGCCGCCCAGGTAGAACCGCTCCCAGAAGGGAATCTCGGAATGGCCGATCTTCCGGACGAACTGGTAATTGATGTGGAAACCGACGACGTGCTTGCCGATCAAGGGATGGTAGAAGGACCATTCGAAGTGGGGCTTGAAGAGGTCAATCTCGCCCCCCAGGAAAGTCCCCGCATAGCGGAGGCCGATCAAGTACA
>JALHUR010000103.1 GCA_022867325.1 Candidatus Aminicenantota bacterium
CCGGCATTCATGCCGGGGAGTCGAGGGGTTGACTATGGCCCGAGGCCGGCGATATTATCCAAGAGTGATCAGCAGGGAAGATTCTAGGTTTAAGCTCCCTGCCTGATGGGGTGGGCGGAATGCGTATTGCCTTCATCTCTCAGGTCTATCCCCCCATGATCAGCGGAGAATCGCTGATGACGCTGAGCTTGGCTGAGGGCATGGCCGCGCGCGGCCACGCTGTGCTGATCCTGACCGCCAGCGACCGCGGTTCCTTCACCCGGACTGAATATGAGCACGATTGACGGACTGTCGCAAAAAAACGATCTAGGACTAGGATCGGTTCTCGAGAGGAGATAAAGCATGGATTCGAGGATTCGGTTCTTTGCTTTTGTCTTGATAGCCTGCCGCCTCTGCGTGAGCGCTCCGTGGTGTCTTCCCCAGACCGGAGGGCGCGTTTTCTATGTAGCCGTCTCAGGAAGCGACGCAAATCCGGGGAGCCTTGCTCTCCCTTGGCGTACGATCCGGAAGGCGGCGGATGCCATGGTAGCGGGGGATACCGTCTACATAAGAGACGGCATCTACCGGGAGAGAGTCATTCCCAAAAACTCAGGAACCGATGCCGACCTCCCGATTCGATATGCTTCTTATCCGGGGGAAACGGCAACCATCGATGGGACCGGCATTACGGTCCCGGACGATGCGGGGTTGTTCCAGGTCGAAGGGAAGAAATACCTTGTCATTTCCAGGTTGCAAATCATCAATGCGGGATTTGCCGGCATTTATGTCCATGGCTCGCGCCGGATAACCGTCGAGAAGAATCGCACTCTTAAGACGGTTTCCTCCGGGATCGGAATTTGGAACTCCAGCGACATCGTCGTGGATGGAAATGACGTGGCCAAAGCTTGTTCCGGGGGGATGCAGGAGTCGCTCTCGATCGCTCACACGAGCCGGTTTGAAGTCAAGAACAATCATGTCCATCACGTGGCCAACTCCGAGAAAGAGGGGATCTGCGTCAAGGACGCCTCATACAACGGCAAGGTCTACGGGAATCGGGTTCATCACATCTCGGCGGTCGGCATCTACGTGGACGCCTGGAACCACCACACGTTCGACATCGAAATCTTCGGCAATGTCGTGCACGATGTTACGGACTCCAACGGAATTCAGCTGTCCAGTGAGACCGGGGGGTTGCTGGAGAGGATCAAGGTCTACAACAACATCGTCTATCGGAACAAATATTACGGAATAGCGATCGCCGACGCCGGATTAAAGAATGTTCGTCATCCCATTCGGAACGTCGAGATCGTGAATAATACGGCGTGGGGCAACGGGATCCCCTGGGGAGGCGGGATCAGTTGCTATGACAAAGACGCGCGGAACATCACCATACGGAACAATATCTGCAGTCGCAATTCAGCCTTCCAGATAGCCGTCGCGGCTTCGGTTCCCAAGCAGACCGTCCGAGTGGACCATAACCTCGTTTTTCCGTTCATGGGGTACGAGGACGAGATCCGCGGGACGGACTGCGTGGAGGCGGATCCTTTGCTGGCCGATCCTGCCAAAGGCGACTTCCGGCTGCGGCCCGGATCACCGGCGGTGGACAAGGCATCCTCCCTGAAGGCGCCGGCCTTTGATTTTGCGGGGAATGCCCGGCCGCAAGACGGCGATGGCGACGGGATTCTCGCGTTCGACATCGGCGCCTACGAGAGGCTCCGAAAATAAAATTACTTTTCCCAGTTGGGCGGCATATCCAGTCGCATAAGAAAGACTTTATCTTGGCCAACATTCTGGTCCCAATTAGACGCCCAGACGACTTTTGAGCCGTCGTTGGTCATGGCGGCTTGAGTTTCTTCCCAGTAAGACTCGGTTGAGTTGTAGACCTTGGAGAGATAAAAGACACGAAACTTTTTTTTATCGAGTCTGACCAGCGTAATTGTCCGGTCAAGCCAATTCTGTTCAGCGGCCCCCGGCTGTATGTTTGTTGAAATAACGCAATAACCGCCGTGATTGCAGGAAATGTGAACACCGCTGTTCAAGCCGATCGGAGAGTTGGAATTATAATACAATCGGAGAATGAGCTTGACGCTGTTATTCTTATAATCGCCCGTATCATCGACCGGCTTTGCGTTCAGACTGATGGGAATATAATCGACATAATCCGTCCGCGAATTCTGCATCACGATCATTTCGTTCCCTTGGATATCAAGCCCGACATCAGAATGAGCTGTGGCGCTGGCCAGTCTGTGGAAACTGGAGAATTTCTTGTCCACCATATTGAGGCCGGCCCAGGTTTGGTTTTCTCCGGCGTCTCCGCCGATGAGGACCCACTTGCCCAGGGGCGACATCCCGACCCAATCGATAAGCTGAGCTTCGGCGGAAGAGAGCTTGTGAAGACCCAGGATTTTATTGAGGCTGAGGTCCCAGCTGAAAACATATCTTAGCCGATAGTCATCGTTAGAGCCCTGGAGGCAAAGGGCCCAATAGCGTTTGTCTTGGGACGTTTCTCCTTCATCCTTTGTGGTGATGCGATAAAGATCGGGCGCGGCCTTTTGTTGACGGAGGGATAAAGCTGGATCGCTCCGACCTGGAAGGCCCGGCCGGCGCCTATGGACGCGTCCCGGACAACATTCCTGGCAAGGATGAGCGGGTTCATCAGGAGCCGGCCGCCCTCGGGGACACATATCGTTTTCTCGGCCGAGGTGAATTCCTTGGAGACCGTGTTTTCCAAGACAAGGCTCACGGTATATATCCCGGGATTGATAGGGAAGCAGCCGTAACGCTCGAAGTGATTCAAGGAATTTCCTTCAAAGGGCGGATTTCCCGAGATGGGAAGTCCGCCCTTTTTTTTACCTCGCGTCCGGGCATCTGAAGTTGATGATTGTCGCCGAGAAGCCGCCGCCCTCCCATGTCTTCAAGTTGGTCGCCCTGATGGCGGCCGGAAATCATCATTTCGCGAGGGGCGGATTGACAAATAGTATTGAATCGATTAGAATACAAATGCATCATTCAGAAGGATAACGCATCATGTCCAAGACAATCACTTTGCGCATCTCGGAGGATCATTACGAGGCGTTTAAGAAGTACGCCCGGGCGGAAAACCGCAAGATCTCGAACGCCATCGAAACCCTGGCCATGAAACAACTCGAAAACTCGGTCTTCGCGGATGATTTCGAGACGGAGGGGATTCTCGCCGACGAAAAGCTGCTGGCGAGAATCAGGACGGGGACGAAACAGGCGGGAGACAGAAAAGGCCGGTTCGTTGGGTGAATTCCGGATCTTCGAGACCGCCCAATTCCTGGACGACCTCAAGAGGATCTCCCCGGCGGGGCGGGACAAGGTCGAGGCCAAGCTCCGCGGCTTCGTCTATCCTCAGTTGAGGGACCAGCCGTATTTCGGGGCGAACATCAGGAAACTAAAGGGATTCAAGCCCGAGACCTGGAGATACAGAATCGGGTCTTACCGGTTCTTCTATATCGTCGACGACAGAGAAAAGATCGTGTTCCTGGTCTCGGCGGATACGCGCCAGCAGAGCTACTAGGGGGCAATGATCTTCTCCCCGTCCTTGACCCGTTCGCCGACGCTACCCCGCCCTGAAAGGCGGGGCTATGAATCGGAGCCCCGCCTTTCAAGGCGGGGACGAGAAGCGAGGCTCAGGGTTAACTGCCCCTCCGCCTTGTCCCGGCACAGGAATTCGAAAAGGGGAAGCTCGTCGAGAGGGTCGTCTGTCTTGGGGAGCCCGGCCAGAGCTACGCCCTTTATCTGCCGTCCGCGTTCGACCCAGGAAGGAAGTGGCCCATCCTCTGTCTTTTCGACCCGGGCGCACGGGGGTCGGCGGGGGTCGAGGCGTTTCGGGCCGCGGCCGAAACGTACGGCTGGATCCTCGTCGGCTCGAATAATTCGACGAACGGCCCCATGAGGGACAACGCCCTCGCGGCCTGGGCCCTCTGGGTC
>JALHUR010000104.1 GCA_022867325.1 Candidatus Aminicenantota bacterium
CGGCCTCGGCCCGGTCCTGGGAGAGCTTGATGTTGCCGTCCACGCCGCCCACGTTGTCCGTGTGCCCTACCACATAGACCTTGAGGCTCGGGTCGGCTGTCAGGAGCTTGGCGATCTCCCCGACGGCCTGCGCCGACTCGGGCTTGATGGCGGACTTCCCGGTGTCGAAATAGATACCGTAGACCGCCGCGTGGCCCGTGACCCTGATGTCGTTGCCGAAGGCCGCCGCGTCCGCCACGATGTACTGCTCCATCGCTCTTTTCTCGACGATCCGCAGCCAGATCTTGCCGTTCCCCTTCTCGATCTGCGCCCACGCTTCCTGGCCGTCCTTGACGATCTTCCCGTTCACCCAACGGTCCGGCACGCTCTGAAAGATCGTGCCCCCCACCTTCCGGATGGCGTTCTCGTAGTTCCGGACGACGGCGAGACCGCTCGGTTCGTTGGCCCGTTGTCCGGTAAAAGCGTAGGAGATGAAGGTGAACTTGCCTTCGACCGGGGTCTTCGGGCCCTTCGTCGACGAGAATTCGTAGACCCCGAAATCCTCGACCTTGCAGGCCTCGATGCGGTATTCCGGCATGCGCGTGGGGAACAGCGGGTGGTCCTTACAGCCGGGGTTATCCGGCTGCTGGGCGGAGACGCCCGTCGCCAGCAAAAGAAATCCTGCGCTCATCAGAACGATCAATGCCTTTTTCATGGTCTGTCTCCTCTCTCTTTCCTTATATTGGCGGACCGCATGTCAACTGCCCTTCGTGACCTGGCTGAAGTCGGCCTTCCCCAAATTGGCGATGACCCGTTCGCCGACGCTACCCCGCCTTGCAGTACACATGAACCGTTTTCGGTTCATGGGTGCAGCGGCTTCGCAGTACTCAAGGAGCCGTAACAACGGCTCCTTGGGTGCCGCCTTTCATGCCGGGGAGTCGAGGGGTTGACTTCCAACACCTCATGATAGCGGAAAGCCTCGGCCGCCGCAAACGAGACCTCCGCAAAGACTCGCGAGGGGCGTCAAGACCCCTCCCGGTTCCAGGTGTCATTAAAAGCGGACAGGTTGTCAGGGGAAGCGGCCGCATTCCAGGCTGGATAAATGGCATAATTCTTGCTAAATTGGAAGAGGGTACAACCCGGGAAAAACGGGCTTTTTCCCGGAAAGGAGCTTGAACATGAGAAAAACGGCGATATTAGCGGGATTCCTTCTCGTCTTTATGTCATCCTGGGCGCTAGCGGCCCAAACCGAGGAGACGAAATATACCAACGCCTCCGTCGCCAGGCTCAACCATACCGAGGGCTCGAGCTACATCCAAAGAGCGTCCGACCTCGCTTATGAGGAAGGCATCGTCAACATGCCCATCGGCGAGGGCGACCGCCTGGGCACAACCGACGGCCGGACCGAAGTCTACCTGGGTAACCGGAGGTACGTCCGGCTCGACAAGAATACCAAGGTCGATTTCCTCGAATTTCCAAGCAAGAACGCGGAGCGGACCAAGCTCAGGCTCTGGACGGGAAGCATTTACATTAATGTCCGGAACCTGCGCAAGGAAAGATCCGTCGAGCTTCAAACGGCCGACGCCACCTTTTATATCCTCGATAACGGCCTCTACCGTCTCGATGTCATGGAGAACGCCGAGAGCGAAGTTCTTGTCTTCAGGGGCGTCGTCGAGGTTTCCGGGGAAGAAGGCTCGGTCCTGGTCAAAAGCGAGCAGAAGCTCGCCGTCTCCCGGGGACGGATCGCCGCCAAGCCGGCCTCTTTCATGACCACGGCCGCGGACGGGTTCGACGATTGGAACGAAGCCCGGGAAGCCAAGCTGCGGACCGTCATCGCCGAGCGCCGCCTCCCCTCCGAGCTCGAGGACTTCGAAGCCGAGTTGGACGCCTTCGGCCGATGGTCCCAGGTCGAACCCTACGGCTGGGTCTGGGTGCCCGGGGGAATCGACGCCGAGTGGTATCCCTATCATAACGGCAGCTGGACCTGGCTCCCCCTCTGCGGTTGGACTTGGGTGCCTTATGAGCCTTGGGGTTGGGCCACCCATCACTACGGCCGCTGGCATTGGAACATGGGCCTCGGCTGGTACTGGATCCCGATGGCCTACTGGGGTCCGGCCTGGGTCGATTGGTGGTGGAACGATTATTATTACGGCTGGGCCCCGCTCTCCTACTGGGGCTATCCGTGCGTCGTCATCGGCAACGTCTTCTACGGCCGCTGGGAAGATCCCCACTACCCGATCGGATCGAGGGCGGTGACCGTCGTCCGCAAGGACCAGCTCAAGGCCAGGGACGTCTCTAAGGTCGCTTTGTCCAGGGACGCCCTCCGCGACGTCGGGGACATCCGCTTGGGCGCCCAGGCGCCGTCGGTCCGGCCCGTCCCCGGATCCCTGTTGGCGGACCCCCTGGATGGGAACCGGGTACTCCTCCGCAAGGACGGAAACTCCGAGCGGCTCGTCCCGCGCGAATTCCGCGAGGGCGGGCTTCTCCGCGATCCGGGCGAGTCCCCGGGCCGCTACATCGGCGAGTCCCAGGGCCGCTACATCAAGGGGATCGAACCCGGCTCTCCGTCGCTGCCGCCGGGCGAACGAAGGATCCGCAGGTTCGACTCCTCTCCCGATGTCACGCTCCGCCGCTATTTCGACGGGGAATCGGGCTCCAAATCGGGATCCTTTCTGAGCCGGATCTACAGATCCATCACCGGCAACAGCCCCTCGTCCCGGAGCTCATCCGGGAGCTCCTACGCGCCGCGGTCGTCGGGTTCAAAGTCGTCGGGATCGGGATCCTCCCCGTCCGCCTCGCGGGGATCGTCGTCCTCGCGCGGGTCTTCGGGTTCGCGGCCTTCGGGGAGCGTCCGCAAGAAATAGGACG
>JALHUR010000105.1 GCA_022867325.1 Candidatus Aminicenantota bacterium
ATTCGTGCCGGGCGGCTTCCTGGCCGCGACGACCCTTTCGGCCCGGACCGTGAAGATCCTCTTTATCCTGTTCCTGGGCGGGGTCGGCGTCAAAGCCTCGATCATGCCCCTCCACGGCTGGCTTCCGACGGCCATGGTCGCGCCGACGCCGGTCAGCGCCCTCCTTCACGCCGTCGCCGTCGTCAAGTCGGGCGTCTTCGGCATCATCCGCGTCACGGGCTTCGTGTTCGGTCCCCGCTTGATGGCCGAGCTCGGGCTCAACATCGTGCTGGCCGGTTTCGCCGCCGCGACCATCCTGCTCGCTTCGCTCCTGGCTTTTCGCGAGGACAACCTCAAGCGCCGGCTCGCCTATTCGACGGTCGGACACCTGTCCTACATCGCGCTGGGTACGGCCCTGCTCGCGCCGGCCGCCCTCGCCGGCGGCCTTCTCCACCTCGCATTTCACGCAACCCTTAAGATCACTCTGTTCTTCTGCGCCGGGGCAATCTACGTCAACCTCCACAAGGAAAAGATCAGCGAGATGGACGGGATCGGCAAGGTCATGCCCTGGACCATGGGCGCCTTTACGGTCGGGGCGATCGGCTTGGCCGGGATCCCGCCCCTGAACGGATTCGTCAGCAAATGGTACCTGGGACTGGGTTCGCTCCAGGCGGGCCGGAGCTACGCCCTGGCCCTGCTCGTCCTCAGCGGGCTCCTCAACGCGGGCTATTTCTTTCCGATCGTGCGCAGGGCGTTTTTCAAGGAAGGAGCGTTAGCGGCGAACGCCAAGGAAGCATCCCCGGCCCTGGTCATTCCTTTGCTCGTCACGGCCGGCCTCTCGCTCGGGCTCGGCCTTTATCCCGACCTTTTCTTCCGCTTTTACCGCTTAGCCGCGGCCGCGGCCGCGAGTGTCTTCGGAGGCCCGGGATCATGATCCCCGCCAACGCTCCGATCCCTCCCGGCCTGGTCGCTGTGGCCGGTGCCGTCCTCGTCCCGTTCCTGCCGCGCCGGCTGAGGTCCCCTGCCTTCCTGTTCTTCTGTCTTCTCGCCCTGGCCCTCGTCTTTTCGATTCCGGACGGAGCGGTCCGGACGCTCCGGGTTATGGACTATACGCTCGTGCTCGTCCGAATGGACGCCCTGAGCCGGGTGTTCGGGATCATCTTCGCCCTGATCGCCCTGGCCGGCGGCATCTATGCCTTCCATCTCAAGGACGCCGGCCAGCAGTCGGCCGCGCTCCTCTACGCGGGAAGCGGGCTGGGCGTCGTTTTGGCCGGCGACCTCCTGACGCTTCTCATCTTCTGGGAGATCATGGCCCTCGCCTCGACCTACCTGGTCTGGGCGCGCCGGACTTCCGAATCGGAATCGGCGGGCACCCGGTATCTTCTCGTTCATGTCTTCGGCGGTGGGCTTCTTTTCGCGGGCATCCTCGTGCATCTCTCGCAGGGAGGGAGCCTGGGTATTATCCGCTTCGCGCCGGGGACAGCCCTCGGTCCCTGGCTCATGTTGGCCGGGATCGCCTTGAGCGCGGCCTGCCCTCCTCTTCATGCCTGGCTGCCGGACGCCTACCCAAAAGCGACAGTCACGGGCGCCGTGTTCATGAGCGCCTTCACGACACAGGCCGCTGTCTACGTCCTCCTGCGCGTTTTCCCCGGCTGGAAGATCCTCCTCGTCCTCGGCGTCATGATGACGCTTTACGGCGTCGCCTACGCCATCCTGGCCGACGATATCCGCGGCGTCCTCGCCTACCACATCGTCTCCCAGGTCGGGTTCATGGTCGCCGGGGCCGGGATCGGGACCGATCTCGGGATCAACGGCTCGGCCGCCCACGCCTACAGCCATATCCTTTATAAAGCCCTCCTGTTCATGGCCGCCGGCGCCGTCATCGAGGCGACCGGCCGCTCCAAGCTGAGCGAGCTCGGCGGCCTGGCCCGCTCCATGCCCAAGACGCTCGCTCTCTACATGATTGCCGCTTTCTCCATATCAGGCGTCCCTCTCTTCAATGGATTCATCAGCAAGTCCATGGTTCTCAGCGCCGCCAAGGAAGCCCATCTCCCGTTAGCTTGGGCGTTGATGACCCTGGCTTCGGCGGGCACGTTCTTCAGCGTCGGATTAAAACTGCCTTACTACGCCTGGTTCGCAAAACCGCGGGGTGCAAAGGCCGGGCCGCTTCCACGGAACATGGAGATGGGGATGGGGCTCGTCGCGCTCCTCTGCATCGGGTACGGGCTCGCCCCCGGCCTGCTTTACCGTTTTCTGCCCCATGCCGTCTCCTACAAGCCTTACACGGTTTCCCATCTCGTCGAGGCCGTTATTCTTCTCAGCCTGACCTTCCTCGCCTTCTGGTTGCTCAAAAGCCTGATCAAACCCAAAGAAAAAGCCCTTCTCGACCTCGACTGGTTCTACCGGAGACCGGCCGGGGCGGCCCGCCGCATCTTCGTCGACGGTCCGGGCTCGGTCTTCGACTGGACCGAACGGACGGTCGCGGAGATCGTCAGGAAAGCCGCCGCTTTCGGACGGAACCCGGCATCGGTCCTGACCCGAGGAAAGGCTGGGGCACCCTACTCCCCCGACCTCTATCGGCCGATGACCCAGGCCCTTATCATCCTCGTCCTCGCCTTCTTCATCGTTCTGGCCTTGTTGGGCTTGATCTAGCTCCCATCCTTTCAGACGAAATAAAAACAAATCTTCTTGATCCCCTTGACAATATGACATCTGTCATTTATATTATATATGACAGTTGTCATGGGAACGATCCGCCGGAGGGACATACTGAGATGACGAACGAACGCAAATTGTCGGACGCCAACCTGGAGATCATGAAACTCGTGTGGCAAAAGGGGCGGGAGGTCACGATCAACGACATCTTTGAGGCCGTCAACGCCGGCCGCCGGAAAAAAGTCAAACGAGCCACGGTCCAGGTCCAGATGCGGCGGCTCGAAGCCTACGGCTGGCTGAAGCATCGCGTCGAGGAGCGTGAATTCGTCTACAGCACGCTCCGCGGAGAGGATGATGCGAAACGAAGCATCCTGGACGGCATTCGCGATCGCGTCTTCGGCGGTTCGACGGCCGAGCTCGTCAAGTGTCTGTTTAAGAACGGCTCCCTGTCGGATGAAGAGCTCCTCCGGATCCGGGAAATACTGAACAAAGGGAAACGGGACTGACCATGTCCATCCAAGCCTTGATCTCGAACCCCCAGACGGCCGACGCCGTGCTCAACCTTGCCGCCCAATCCATGGTCCTCCTGCTGGCGGGCTGGATTTTTTCCCTCATTTTCAGGCGCGCCTCGGCTCCCTGGCGAAGCGGAGGGATGCTGGCCCTGATTTTAATCCTCGCCCTCTGGCCGCTGAAAATCGTCCTTTTCCCGACGGCTTCAGACGGACTGTTTCGAATTCCGGTCGGAATCCCGATTTCGGATTTCGTCGAAGCCGATCGGGATAACTCGATGGGTGTTCAATCCGAGATGACGTATTCATCCCAAGTTCCCGCTTCAACAGACGCTTCCGCTTTTCGCTCCGAAGCCGCTCGAAAAAGCGCTTCCTTCGCCCGACGCTCGATTCCTCCGGCCGTTATGGCCATAAACAGCTTAGGAATTCTTTGGATCCTGGGGACTCTCGTCTTTCTCGTCCGCATCCTCTATGGGATCGCCTATTTGTCGGGGTTCAAGAACGGTCTCAAGGATATTAAAGATCCGCGGCTGACCGATATTTTCGGCGAAATTCGAACGACTTTTCCCGCGATGAGATTCCCTCCTGTCTATTCCTCGCCGGCCGGGAACAGCCCCATCGCCTTCGGATTGCGACGGCCCAGGATCGTCCTTCCCGAAAACCTGCTTGATCGCTTAAGCTCATCAGAATTGAAGAGCATTTTAATCCACGAGGCGGCCCACCTCCGCCATCATGACCAGCTGGCCGGGGTTGTCCAGCGGTTGGTCGCGGCCATCTATTGGTGGAACCCGCTGGTTTACGCCTTGACTGCCGGGTTTTCGGTCGCCCGTGAAGAGGTCAGCGACAACTACGGAATTTTACAAAACGGCGCCCGCCCCTATGCGGAATGCCTATACGGATTGGCCCGGAAGGCCGATTTGATCATCCGGCTGCCGTTCGCCGTGGGGATCGCGACGCCGCACATCTCTTTGGAGGAGAGAATCATGGACATCATTTCGAGGAAAAGAAATTTGAAAACGCAGCTTGCCAAACCAGTCATCCTCGGTTTGGCCCTCATCGCCATCGCTGGCGCTTTAGTCATGGGGAGTCACGGACTGACTATGGTGGACCCGGCGCCCTCCGGCCCAGCGGCCCCTGCGAAGATCATCCCTCTGCCCATGGTGAAACGGCCCATGGCGCTGACAGCCGGAAAGGAGAGGATCTATTTATTAGATTTTGATCAAGCCAAGATTGCGCATCAAATTGTAATCCTTTCCGCTTCGGATTTTTCCCACATGAAGACCTTCGGCAAGAAGGGCCAAGGTCCCGGCGAGTTTCTAATGGGGCCCGGAATACCGCGTATTGTCGGAAATTCAATTTGGTGCTACGACATCAATAAAATGGTCGTCTTCTCTCCGGACGGAGATCTCCAGAAAGAAATTCTCCTTCCCCACGAGATTAATTCCAATTCTTTGCTTCCCATAGGAAGCAACTATGTAACGCTCGGTTGGGAAGAGGGCTATTCATCGCAGGTTGGCCGGGTCTTTGATCAAAACTTTCGCGTTATCAAACAATTCACCCCGGCGATTCCTATATCTCTCCTATATCCCCCGCCTCCTCCCCCACCCCCCCGGCCCGGTCAAAAAGAGACTGCACAAAAAGCGGAGCCCCAACCAAAAACCGATTATCAAGCCGTCCCCGATTGCATCGGTCTCGCCGTCGCCGACGATAAAATCTTCTTCGCCGATACGCGAGAGGGGTTTCATATCGGCGTTTTCGACGCTCAAGGAAATCCGCTCTATGAGATCAAGAAAAACTACGAAACGCTCAAGATCCCGGCCGATTTTCAGGACGCCTATATGAAGACGATCCGGGAACGATCAGCCTGGCTTCTGGATGTCGCGAATATCCAGTTCCGCGAATTCTATCCCGCCTTCATGAGCTTTAAAATCGCCGACGGAAAAATCTACCTGGCGACCTATGCCCAACAAAACGGGCTGAATGAGCTCATCGTGATGAACCTGAAGGGGGATATCCTCAAACGGTCGTTCTCCTTCCCGCTTTCCTCCGCTTTCGACCTTGATTACAACAATTTCAATGTTTCCAGTATTCGCTACGACATTTGCGACGGCCAAATCTACTTCCTGATGAAGGACGAAAAGACGAACGGGTACGAACTCCACATTCAGAGCGTCGATTGACTTAGCTTCCATTCTTCCGGGGGGAGCGCAAAGGATCTAGGCTCCCCCCGGAATCGGCCTTAAATGGTGACGCTTATCGGTGTCCCTTCCGGGGACACCGATAAGCGTCACCATTCGCGTCCTAGCGTCACCATTCGCGTCCTCCAATAATTTTTCATGACAGACAGGCGATTTCGAGAGGGACGGGAAGTCTATCGTCATTTAGGGAATTTCGCGGTCATCCTGAACGATGATTTGACCGGATGGCCTCCTTCGCGGCCATTCCCTTGTCCTTGAAAAGCCGCGGGGGAGCGTGTATGATGAGGCTCGATCATGAGCGAAGAAGGCAAAACCGAAAAAAGTCAGAGGTTCCTCCCCCCCATTGAATTTTCGACGATCGTCCTACCCCTCTACATCCAGGCCTCGATCAAGCTGGGCCTGATCGAAGACCCCCAGACCGGTAAGACCGAGGAGGACCTCGACTTCGCCAAACGGCTCATCGACGTCCTCGACCTCCTCAATGATCGGACCAAGGGCAACCTGGAAAAGGACGAGGAGGTCCTGCTCGGCTCCTGCCTCCAGCAGCTTAAGATGAACTATCTCAAGAAATCCAAGATCATCTCCCTCTGAAGGCATGGTCCTTATCACCCGGCCGTCCCAGCTTACCCGGAGCCGTCGCCCAACGGCGGTCGCCATCGGAAACTTCGACGGCCTTCACCTCGGACATCGGCGGATCCTGAAGATGCTCGTCGAGTCCGCGCGCCGCGGCCGTCTTCGGCCGGTCGTCCTCACCTTCTCCCCTCACCCCGAGAAGGTCCTGGGCCGGAGCGCGCTCCGGATGATTCAGACTTTGCCCAGCCGCGACCGTGAGATCCGGCGGATCGGGGTCCCGGACGTTAGGATCATGGCGTTCAATCGGAGCTTCGCCCATCTCCCGGCCGCCCGGTTCGTCGAAGACATCCTTGTCCGGCGGCTCAAGGCCAGGGTCGTCGTCGTCGGCGCGGGTTTTAGGTTTGGGGACAAACGCGAAGGAAGCGTCGCCTCGCTGAAAGCCGAGGGAGCGCGATTCGGCTTCTTGGTCAAGGCCGTCCCGCCCCTCCGTCGGGGCGGCGCTCTCGTTTCAAGCTCCCGGATCAGGAGCCTCCTCGAAGCGGGCCGGATCGGGGAAGCCAACCGCCTGCTGGGACGGCCCTACGAGATCGAGGGTCGCGTCGTCCGGGGGCGGGCCCGCGGCCGCACCCTCGGCTTCCCGACTGCCAACATCCGCACGCCCAATGAGATCCTGCCGGGCGGAATCTTCATCGCCCGAGTCGTCGTGGGAGTCCGCGCCCTCCCCGCCCTGGCCTATATCGGAAGCAGGCCGACCTTTCTCGAAAAAGGGATCTCGATCGAGGTCCATTGTCTCGACTTCCGGGGGAGCCTCTACGGCCGCCCGGTTCGCGTTCAATTCCTCAAAAAGCTCAGAAACGACCGGACATTCCCGGATGCCGGGGCTCTCGTCCGCCAAATGGAGAAGGACGCGGCGACCGCCCGCGCCCGCTTCCGCCGGTCGGCTTGACTTTTTCCCCGAGATATAGCATTTTTAGGACTCCAACCGCGGCCGAACACCGGCCGCGAGGGGCCCGGTCGGTCCCGGAAACGCTCCGAGGAGGACGGTCATGGACGACAAAATCAAAGCCAAAGTCATGGACAACAACAAGATCCGGAGGTCCCTGCACCGGATGACCACCGAGATCATCGAGCGGAACCGGAACCTCAAAAACCTGGCCATCGTCGGAATCCGGACCCGGGGCATCTACATCGGCAAGCGGATCGCCCAGCTCATCAAGGAGTTCGAGCGGGTCGAGGTCCCGGTCGGCGTCATGGACATCACCCTCTACCGGGACGACATCGGCGAGATCGAGAGCCAGCCCGAGGTCCAGAAGACCGAGATCGAATTTTCGATCAACAAGAAGGACGTCCTATTGGTCGACGACGTCCTGTTCACGGGCCGGACGATCCGGGCCGCCATGGACTCCCTGTTCGACCTGGGCCGGCCCCAGACGATCCAGCTCCTGGTTTTGATCGACCGCGGCCACCGCGAGCTCCCGCTCCGGGCCGACTACGTCGGCAAATTTCTGCCGACCTCGCGCCGCGAGACCGTCCAGGTCCGGCTCAAGGAGATCGACGACACCGACGAAGTCCTGATCACGGAGCCCGCCGACCTCAAGAAATAGATAGACGGAGAGGAGACCCCTTGGAACTCAAGTCCAAACACCTGCTGGGGATCGAGTCGCTGGAGCCGTCCGAGATCCGGCTCATCCTCCAGACAGCCGATTCATTCCTCGAGATCTCGACCCGGGAGATCAAGAAGGTCCCGACCCTGCGCGGAAAGACGATCATCAACCTCTTCTACGAGGCCAGCACCCGGACCCGGAGTTCGTTCGAGCTGGCCGGCAGGCGGCTGAGCGCCGACATCCTGAACTTCAGCAAGCAGACCTCGGCCGTCGTCAAGGGCGAAACCCTGCGGGACACGATCCTGACCCTGGAGGCGATGCGGCCGGACGCCATCATCATCCGCCACGGCTCCTCGGGATCGGCCTACTACCTGACGACCTTCTGCCGCTCCCACGTCATCAACGCCGGCGACGGCCTCCACGAGCACCCGACCCAGGCCCTGCTCGACGCCTACACGATCAAGCAGGAGAAGAAGTCCTTCAAGGACCTCAAGGTCGTGCTGTGCGGAGACATCCTCCACAGCCGGGTCGCCCGCTCGAACATCCACTGCCTGAAGAAGCTGGGCGCCGACCTGACCCTGTGCGGCCCGCCGACCCTCCTCCCCCCCGCCTTCGGGGCCTTCGACGTCAAGATCCAGCACGATTTCGACAAGGCCCTGGAGGGCGCGGACGTCATCATGATGCTCCGCATCCAGCTCGAACGGATGCAGAAGAGCTTTTTCCCCTCCATCCGGGAGTACAGCCGGCTCTACGGGCTGACGGCCGAACGGGTCGCCAGGGCGGCCAAGGGCGCCGTCGTCATGCACCCCGGCCCCATCAACCGCGGCTTAGAGATCGCCCCCGACGTCGCCGACTCGGCCCAGTCCCTGATCCTCAGGCAAGTCGAGAACGGAGTCGCCATCCGGATGGCCGTCCTCTACCTGCTGTTAGGAGGCAAAGACAGTGAAAATGTTGGTTAAAAACGGGCGGGTCGTCGATCCGGCCTCCGGGATCGACGAAACCCTGGATATCCTGATCGACAAGGGTAAAATCGTCGAACTCAAGCCCCAGATCAAGGTCGAGGACGTCAAGACGGTGGACGCCTCCCGGCTCGTCGTCGCGCCCGGGTTCATCGACATGCACGTTCATCTTCGCGAGCCGGGCCAGGAGAACAAGGAAACGATCCGGACCGGAAGCCTGGCCGCCGCCCGGGGCGGTTTCACGACGATCTGCTGCATGCCGAACACGGTTCCCCCCAACGACAACAGCGGCGTCACGGAATATAACCTGTCCGAGGCCCGCAAGAACGCCGTCGTCAACGTCCTCCCGATCGCCGCCATCAGCAAGGGACTCAAAGGCGAGGAGCTCGCCGACCTGGCCGATCTGGCCGCGGCCGGGGCCGTCGCTTTCTCGGACGACGGCAAGCCCGTCGCCAACAGCCTCCTGATGCGCCGGGCCCTCGAGTACGCGCTGCCCCTCAAGCCGTTCGTCATCGACCACTGCGAGGAGCGGAGCCTGAGCGAGGACGGCCATATGCACGAGGGCTTCTGCTCCCATCGCTTCGGGATTCGGGGCATGCCCGCATCGGCCGAGGAGATCATGGTCGCCCGGGACATCATCCTGGCCGAGCAGGCCGGGGCCCGGGTCCACATCGCCCACTTGAGCGTCAAGGGCGCCGCCCGTTGCGTCCGTGAGGCCAAGGCCCGCAAGGTCCGGGTCACGGCCGAGGCGACTCCCCATCACCTCGTCCTGACCGACGCCGCCCTGGAGACCTACGACACGAACTTCAAGATGAACCCGCCCCTCAGAAGCGAGGAGGACGTCGAGGCCCTTCTCGACGCCGTCAGGGACGGGACGATCGACGTCATCGCGACCGACCACGCCCCGCACGCCGCCGAGGACAAGGACCAGGAATTCGACCTGGCTCCCTTCGGGATCACCGGGCTGGAGACGGCCGTGTCGGTCCTGCTCGACCGGCTCGTCCATAAAAAGATCATCCCGCTCGGCCGGCTCGTCGAGCTCTGCGCCTCGAACCCGGCCCGCATCCTGGGTCTGGACGGGAAAGGCCGGATCGGTCCCGGAGCCGACGCCGATCTCGTCCTCCTCAACCTCGGCAAGGAAATCGTGGTCGAAGCCGGCGAGTTCATGTCCAAGAGCCGGAACAGCCCTTTTATAGGCTGGAAGCTCAAAGGCACGCCGGTCATGACGATCGTCGGCGGGAGGATCGTCTATCCCTTCGCTAAAGAATGAATCTGTCCGCCCTTGAAAAGAAGCTCGGATATCCGTTCCGGAACAAGGACCTTCTTGTCCAGGCCTTGACCCACAGTTCTTTCGCTTACGAGGCCCCCGATCAGGCCCCGCGCGACAATGAGGTCCTCGAGTTCCTGGGCGATTCCGTCCTGGGCTTGATTGTAGCCGATTACGTTTGCGCGGCCTACCCCGACCTGTCCGAGGGCGAGCTGTCCAAGCTCAAATCGTCCGCCTCCAGCACCCTCGGCTTGGCCGAGTTCGCCCTGAAGATCAAGCTGGACAAGGTCGTCCGGCTGGGGAAAGGCGAGGAGAAGAGCGGCGGCCGTAAGAAGAAGACGATCCTGGCCGGCGCCTTCGAATCCGTCATGGGCGCCCTCTACCTCGACGGCGGCTACGAGGCCTCCCGGCACGTCCTCTGGCCGCTCCTCGAATCCTCGTTCAAGAAGCTCAAGAACAAGGACATCCTGATCAACAACTACAAGTCCGCCCTCCAGGAGCACTTCCAGAAGCAGGATTGGCCGCCTCCCGTCTACCGGCTGATCGAATCGGCCGGCCCCGATCACAAGAAGGAATTCACGGTCGAGGTCGGACTCGAAGGCCGCGCTCTGGCCCGCGCCGGCGGCCCGTCCAAGAAGGCCGCCGAACAGAAAGCGGCCCAGAAAGCCATCAAGAAGATGTGGGGCCGAAAGATCAAGTCCCTGTCCGACGACACGTTCTTCTTCAAGAAGAAATAGGCGCCGCCCGGCAAGATCATGGCCAAGTGCTCCCGCTGCGACACAAGAAAAGCCCGGCGCCGCTGTCCGGCCCTGGGAAGCGATATCTGCGCCCTCTGCTGCGGCCGCATCCGGGGGAAGGACATCCACTGCCCGGCCGGCTGCGAATACCTCGCCCGGCATGCGCCCTATCAGGAAAAAAAAGTTCTGGAACGCAGGGAGACGCCGGCCTCCGGTTCCGCTCCTCGGAAGAGGGAGCCGGCCTTGGACGACCGGATGAAGTGGATACTTTTTTCCGTCGAAGCGACCCTCAAGGAGATCGCGGACCGGAACGCGGCCTTCAACGATAAGAACGCCCTGCTCGCCTGCGAATACGCCAAGGATAAACTCGCCAAGGGCGAACGCCGCCTGATCCTCCCCGGCGAAACCCTCCGGCCCGGAAACGCGGCCGGGGAGGCCGTTTACCTGACGGTCAGCCGCTGCCGCTTCGAGCGGACGGCCCTGATCGCCGGAATGGCCGAGCCCTACTCGCTCGAGGACCGGACGGCCGCTATCGATTTTTTGATCAGGACGATCAAAGGCCTGGCCCGGGATCGATGGGAAGGCCGGACATTCCTCGACCGGCTGAGCGAGATGTTCGACCGGAAGGCCGGGCCCGGCGGCGGTCCCAAACTCATCACGCCGGCCTGACGCCCTTCAGGTGCTGAGGAGCGATTCGACGAAGCGCAGGGCAGGAACATTTCCGCAGACGATCTTGATGACGGCCGTGATCGGGACGGCCAGGATCATGCCGGGAATCCCCCACAGCCAGCCCCAGAAAAAGAGGGAAAACAGGACGGCCAGCGGGCTGAGGCCCAAGCCCCTCCCCATCAGCTTCGGCTCGACGAATTTGCTGACGATGTTGTCCGAAATCGTGATGAAGAGCAGTATCCAGAGCGCGGGCCAAATCGACCCGAACTGGAAAAAGGCGAACAGCACGGGAAGGAAATTCGCGATGACCGAGCCGATGTTGGGGATGTAATTCAACAAGAAAATCAGCAATCCGAAGACGATGGCGAATTCGACCCCGAACAGGACCAGGACCAGCGTCGCCGAGGCCGCCGACATCAGGCTGATGATCGTCTTGATAGCCAGGTACTTCTGGACCTGTCGGTCGATCTTATCCATGACCTGGTTGATCGTCCGGGCCCGGGACTTGGGGCAGGCCCGATCGACCTTGATCTTCATCTTGCCGCGGCCGGCCAGCATGAAGATGAGAAAAATGAAGATCAGAAACAGGTTCGAAAGGAACGACAGGAACGAACCCAGCGAGGAGAGAAGGACCGCGCCGATTTTGTTGATGTCGAGGGCACCCATCAAGGCAGTCGGATCCCATTTGATATGCCAAGCCGCCATTCGCCCCCTGAGGTATTCCAAGACCTCGTTGACCCGGTCCCCGTATTGAGGGAGCTGGGCGCTGAAGGTTTTCCCGCTCGAGTAGAACATAGCGCCCATGAGGTACAGGGCCAGGAAGAAGAAGAGAACGATGACCACGATGGCGACCGCCTTGGGAATCCGAAGGCGGACGAGGACATCCAGGATGGGCGCCAGGACAAAATAGAGGAGCAAGGCCAGGCAGAAGGGGAACAGGACGGGCTTGGCGATCCTCAGGACGACCCCGGCCAGGAC
>JALHUR010000106.1 GCA_022867325.1 Candidatus Aminicenantota bacterium
CGTGATCCGGACGGCCTCCTTGAGGAGCTCCGGGATCCTCACGAAATCCACCCATTCCTTTCGGATGGCGATGGTCCGGCCTTTCCTGCGGGCTTCTTCCTGGCGAGATCTCATGAAGGCCGTTGAAGACGGGTTCTTTGTCCTGAGGCCGGAGACATCGGGGAGGGTCAGGAGGATGTAGGCCGTCACTGCAACGGGCGTCAGAACGGCGATCAGAAACAGCCACCGCCAGGGTTTTCTCCGCTTTGTTGGTTTGGCCATGAAGGCGCGTCTATCTTTTCCCCATATCCCCGTCGATGTCAAGAGCCAGGGCGCGGCCCCCACGCCTCAATAATTACGGCTGCCAGCTAAGCATTTAGTTGTCATCTATCGCTCTTTATTATTATCCGGAGCCTCGGGCCCCATAAGCTCAGTGGCTTTGCCCTGGTCCAAACTCTCGGGGTCTTTCGCCCCTGGGATTTTATTCTGGTCTCGTCCTCCGCTTCCATCGATACCCTTTCCCGCAGGCTTGCGCTTCTTCAATTCCTCGCTTTTCTTCGTCGTTAACTTCGCCGTCTTCAGCCATTTTTCATCCCTCGCGATCTCCGCCTTCCCTCTCGCCACCCTGTAGGCCGAGGCCGTCAAGTTTATCTTCGCCATGATACTGACACCTCCTTACTGAAGATCATAATGCCCTTGCCACCCTTGCTTCAATCCCTTTCTCTGCTCCGGCTGGGGTAGAGCCCATACGCACCCCCACCAGTTTGCCTCGGGCACATTTCAGCTCCACCGCACCCCCCGGCAGAGGGCCACTCCTGCTTCAGGCCTCTGTTGGCGGCTGTTGTCATCGCCGCACGGCCGGAGGCGTCATTTTCTGGCCTCGAAGAGCGTCCAGGGATTCCCCTTCATATCCCTAAGGTAGGGGAGCTGCCAGGCCCATTCCGGCCGATTCTTGGAGAACTCCGCGGCGATGAAGTCCTCCCCGCAGGGATGGCCCATCCGCGCCCAGAGCTTAAATTCCCGGGCCAGGGCCGCAGTCGTAACCTTGCCCTGGACCGCCCCGCCGGGGTAGTAGGGCGCCCAGGAGAATTCCGGGACGCCCTTGGGGTCCGCGTCAACGTGGCCGCAGAGGGTGTTGGCGTTGGCTCCGGTCTTGCCGGTGAGGGCGTCGACGTGGTCGCCCAAGAAGGCCATGGCCTTCCCGGCATCGATCGCCCCCTTGTTCTCGACCATCAGCTTCTCCCACCGGGAGCGGCGAATATAGACCGACTGGTCCTTCTTGTTGACATCGAACGTCGTCTCCTCGGCGATGAGCTTGGAATCGAGCGGGAAATTGGAGCCGACATACCAGCCGTCCTTCGTCCGCCATACCCGATGATTCTTGAGCCCCAGCTCGAGGCGGGCGATCTCGTTGGCGTTGAGGTCCCCAACGAGCCAGTCGTTGGCGTAGCCCCCGTTGTTGTCGGTGGTCATGATGCGGACGAAGTCGTCGATCGTCGCCGCGTACTGGGCGGCCCGGCGGGCCCGGACGAACTCGGGCGTGCCGTCTTCCTTGAAACCCTTGAACTGGGAGATGGTCGTCTCGGTGTAGATGAGGCCGGCCCCGTTGAGGACGAAGTCGTCTCCGCTGTGGATATATCCTGGCATGGCGTCCATCAAGATGCGATGACCGCGGGCGGGAACGATGTCCAGGACGACGTTCCAGCGCTCGCCCAAAATGTATTCCGTCCAGTTGTTATGGGCCATAACGATGCGGCCGTCCTTGGTCGCGTTCCCCGTAGCGATGAAGGCGCTGCAAGAGCCTGGCGCCTTGTTGTTGCCCGAGCCGGGCATGGCCTTGGCATCGAGATAAGGGACGTAGTACCAAGCCAGCTCGAGCCAGCTGTTGAGGGCGGTCAGATCGTCCCGGTCATAAGCCGTTTCCGGCCGGCGGGCCTTGACGCCCTCGGCGATGCCCTCGATCTCCTCCTGGTATTCCCGGTCAAGCTTGGGCCAGAACATCCGCTCGGCCGCCTCGCGGAAGAAAGCTCATTTACGCTTGGTCGTCTTCTCAAAGTAGAAGGCCATCGTCTTGAGGATGTCGTCGATCTCGGCGGCCAGGTGCCAGCCGTGCTGGAACCCGATCGCGCGGGGTTCGCCCCGGAGATGGATGTAGGCCCAACCGCCACGGTCCTCGCGGAAGGACCCGTTCAGGCGGGGATCGGCAGCGGTGTTCCCGGCGGTCGCCGGGGACGAGGGCTCGGGCGCGGTTTTCGCGCAGGCGGCGAAGGCGAGGGCCGCCGCGGCGAGCGCGGCGACCGCGATGCGGGATCGGATGCGGATGGTCATGGGTCTCCTCCTCCATACTTGAAAAAGCTTATGCCTTGCGATCTGGGATTTGAAAAAAGCGTCCACCAAGGTTCGTGAACCCCTGTTGGATTATGGTCATCTCCTCAGCTCGGCCAGGACTCCTCTGACATAGCCGACGGATTCCGCCAGGCCGGGAAGAGGGTCCTGGCCGTCCTTTTCGTACTCAAAGGCCGCCGTCCCGGTATACTTCAGATCGATGAGAGCCCTGACGAACCGGGGAATGTCGATGACTCCCCGGCCGATCTCGACGGGCTCGCCGGCGGCCGAAGCCGAGGTCACATCCTTGATGTGGACGTCGAACAGGCGGTCGCCGGCCATGCGCACGGCTTCAGCGGGATCGATGCCGGATCGCGCGGTGTGATCGGCGTCAAGAC
>JALHUR010000107.1 GCA_022867325.1 Candidatus Aminicenantota bacterium
TCCTGATCATCGAGGACGACAGCCTGGTCGGAAGGACGCTGACTTCTCATCTGGCCAAGCAGGGCTACGAGGTCCACCTGGCCGCGACGGGGGAGGACGGCCTGGCCGGCCAGGCCGAATTCCAGCCCGACCTGGTCCTCCTCGACATCCGCCTCCCGGACATGAACGGGCTCGAAGTCCTGCGCAAGCTCAAGGACCGGCCCAAGAAGGTCATGATCCTGGTCATGACGGCCTTCGACGACATGAAGACGACCGTCGAGGCCATCAAGGCCGGCGCCTTCGAATACCTGGCCAAGCCGCTTGATTTCATCGAGCTCGACCTGGCCATCGCCAAGGCCTTCCAGGTCCGCTCGCTCGAAGACAAGCTTCACTACCTGGTCGAGGAGAGGCAGAAGGAATACACGATCGACAACATCATCGGCCGTTCGGCCCCGATGCGGGAGGTGTTCAAGCTGATCGGCTCCGTCGCCAACACCCGGGCCAACGTCCTCATCCAGGGCGAGAGCGGGACGGGCAAGGAGCTCGTCGCCAAGGCCATCCACTACAACAGCCCTTTCCGGGACGAGCCGTTCATCGTCATCAACTGCTCGGCCATCTCGGACACGCTCCTCGAGTCGGAATTGTTCGGGCACGTCAAGGGCGCCTTCACCGACGCATTCGTCGAGACGCGGGGCAAGTTCGAGATCGCCGGGAAAGGGACCCTGTTCCTCGACGAGGTCGGCGACGTTTCGCCCAACCTGCAATCCAAGCTTCTCCGCGTCATCGAGACCCGCGACTTCATGAAGGTCGGCGGCGAGAAGGTCCTCAAGACCGAAGCCCGGATCACGGCCGCCACCAACCAGAACCTGCTCTCCTTGATCGAGAAGGGGCGGTTCCGGGAGGATCTCTACTACCGGCTCAAGGTGGTCGAGATTCAACTCCCCTCCATCCGCGAGCGGCGCGAGGATATCCCCGACCTGGTCGCCTATCTCCTGGAAAAGATCAACCGGGACCTCAAGAAGAACGTCCGCAAGGTTCCGGCCGACGTCATGAAGATCCTGGCCGACTTTCCCTGGAAGGGCAACGTCCGGGAGCTCGAAAACGCCCTGACCCGGGCCGTCATCCTGGCCAAGGGGGACGTCATCCAGAAGGAGAACCTGCCGCTCGAGCAGGCCGAGAAAAAGGTTTTCCCCCAGGACATCGTCTCGCTCAAGGACGTCGAGAAAAGCTACATCCAGCACATCCTGGCCGTGACCAAGGGCAGCAAAACCCGGGCCAGCCAGATCCTTCAGATCAGCCGTCCCACCCTGGATAAAAAGATTAAAGAGTACAGGATCGATCTCTCCCAGCTCGGCTGACCCGTTCGCCGACGCTAGGCCCCGCCTTTCAAGACGGGGACGAGAAGCGACACTTTTGTACTCAGCCCCTTGAGAGGAGATGGGGCTGAGTGGGCTCAGGGTTAACCCCGAACAAGCCCCGCCTTGCAGTACTCAAGGAGCCGAAACAACGGCTCCTTGGGTGCCGGCATTCATGCACTCATGAACCGGAAACGGTTCATGAGTACTGGCGCTCCAATGAGCATTAGTCCGTGGAGCTTCGGCCGGGGAGTCGAGGGGTTGACGGACCCTGTTCCGGCCCTCTGTAAACCTGTAAATTAACTTCGGCGGGCGCCGCCGTCAGGTCCCCCGAATTTCCCCCGATAATCCGGTTTTCCAGGTTGGCACGATTCTGGCTTTTCAAGAAGTGTGGAAAGGACAAATGGCGACATGGATACCAAACGGATCGTGGTGGTGGACGACGACGAGTCCATCCGGAAGACCTTCTTCCTGATCCTGAGCCGGAAGTACCTTGTCTACCTCGCCCGCGACGCCAAGGAGGCCTTGGCCCGGTTCCGGGCGGCCGAGGTGGATTTGATCATCGCCGACTTCAAGCTTCCCCGGACGAACGGCATCGGCAACGGCCTGGAAATGATCGCCGAGTTCCGGCAAGCCGGCTACCGGGGAAAGATCATCCTCATCTCGGCCTTCCCGGACCTCATCCGCCTCGAGGAGGTCCGGAACCTGGCCATCAGCGATTTCTTCGTCAAGCCGCTGGACCTCCAGGCCTTCAACCGGTGCATCGACGGCCTTCTCGAATCGGAACCGCAGACCGGCCGGAGCGTGTAGGGGATGCCAGGAGGGCCTTCCCATGTTGGCGAACGTTGGGATCTTAGGGGTGACGACATGAGAGAAGAAACTTGGATCGGGAAGCTCGAGCCGCATCCGGAAATCCCGCGCGGCGGCAACGGCGGAACGGCCGTCCCGGACCTTGAAAACGACCCGGCGCCGGCTCCGAAGGCCGTCCGGCTGCCCCCTCCCGCCGCCGCTCTGTTGGCCCAGGAGGGACCGAACGGCGACCTGTTCGACCTCTTCGTCGAGTTTTTCAGCAAGCGTCAGCCGGTCGACCTCAAGGCGCTCGTCGACCGGCTCGAGAAACGGATCATCATCGACGTCCTGATCAGGGTTCATGGGAACCAGAAGGAAGCGGCCCGGGCGCTGGGGCTCAAGTACACGACGCTCAATGAGAAGGTCAAGAAATACGGGATCCGCTTCCGCCGCAAAACCGCTCCCTTTTCTCTCGACTCCTTATAAGAGCGGCTCCCGGTCCTTCGCGAAGAAGCGGAGGGCCGGTCCGCGTCATCCGGGGTCTTCCGTCCTCCGGGCGAATCCGCTACAATAACTCCCCAGGAGGTTCCGATGAGGAAGTCTATCGTTATCGGGGCGGCCGTTCTGCTTCTGTCCGTCCCTTCCGCCGCGTTCATTCAGACAGAGCGGACTTCTGCCCATTCGCCGACGCTACCCCGCCCGAAAGGCGGGGACGAGAAGCGAGGCTCAGGGTTAACCCCGAACAAGCCCCGGCATTCATGCCGGGGAGTCGAGGGGTTGATCGCCGAATCGGTCGCCGATATCGTGAAACGGAACGTCGCGGCCGCAGGCGGGGAGGCGCGCCTGGCCTCGGTCCGGAATCTGTCATTCACGGCGGGAGGGAACGTTTACTATGTCACGCCGGCCGGGACGCTGAAGATCGTCGTCCAGGGCCTCCCCCCGGCCGTCATCGAGGTCATTCTGGTCGAGCGCGGCCTCATCCGTCGGAACAGGCTCAACGAGATGATCGATACTCCGGACATCGAGAAAGCCCGCTTCGTATTTTATGCGAAGCTTTTCGGCGGCTGTTTCACGATCGGGAACTTCGCCGCCGACCTCCGCTTCGAAGGGACCCGTCGCTTCGGGCCCGAGACATTCTACCGGCTCAGCGCGGCCGTCCCGCCCATGACGGTCGAGTTTGATTTGGACACGGCCGAGTGCCTCCTCCGCCAGGTCGCCCTGCGCGGGACCAATCCCGACGGCAGCCGCTATGAAGAAGTCTTCGATATGGGTCTCTATCAGGACTTCCAGGGCGTCAAGATGCCTTCATCCTGGTTCCGGTCTCTGGTCGGAGGCCGCGGCAACCTGTCCGAGGTATCCGACGTTTCTTTCGATGTCCCCCTCGACCGGGACTTTTTCACGACAACGGCCGTCAACGCGGGAGAGGTCAAGGTCGCGGCCGGGGCCCTGGAAGGCCATATCCTCGCCCTTCTCGACCAGCGCGGGAGCTTCGTCCTTGTCACCAACTGGACTCCCGGGCAGGCCGAAAAGGCGGGGCTGACCTCGGGCGCGAGCTTGGCCTTGAGGATCGAGGACCTGGAACGAGAGGCCGTCTTCTATGCCGGCTCGAGCGAGGCGGAAAGCGCCAACGCCTATCAGCCGGGGGCCCGGATCATGACCTTCGACCCCCAGCGGGGGGGCACTTTTTGGATACTCTTCTTCGTGCCGTCCGCCGAGGAAGCGGCCGCGATAAAGGCGAAGGTCAAGGGACTCAGCCCGGTGTCCGTCCGCCTGCGATAGCGGTGAATGGCATTGGATGCGCCGTCGGATCGCAACGCCAAGATAGAAAGGAAAAAAACGATGACGAGCCGCCGTAAATTCTTGGGCATGTTCTCCTCCGGCTTCCTGGGACTCGGCCTGACCGGGCGGGCCGCCGGCCGCCCGGCGTCCGGCCAGGAGGCGGGACCGCCCCAGGTCCGGAAATACAACGTCCTGGGCCGGACCGGGCTCAAGGTTTCGGACGTCAGCTGCGGCGCCATCTCCCTCTTCAACCCCAATGTCCTCCGCTACGCCTTCGATTGCGGCGTGACCTACTTCGACACGGCCGAGGGCTACCTGAGAACCCTGAGCGAGACTTACCTGGGCCAGGCGTTCAAAGGGATCAGAGACAAGGTCGTGATAACGACCAAACACGCCCTTCAGGTTCCCAAGGACCTGGATAGGGCCGCCATCATCCGCCGCATGGATGCCAGCCTGCAGCGTCTCCAGACCGAATATGTCGACTGCGCCTTCGTCCACAACATCGGCGACCTCGGCGTCCTTAAGAACGAAGAGGTCCAGGCTGCCTACGCCGAGCTCAAGAAGGCCGGCAAGGTCCGCTTCACCGGATTTTCGACCCACAACGCCAAGGTCACTCTCGACCAAGCCCTGACCGAACCCTTCGTCCAGGTCGTCCTGTTCATCTACAACCATATGGAAGGTCCGGCCCTTGAGCCCCTGGTCAAGAAGGTCCGCGAGGCCGGGATCGGGACGGTCGCCATGAAGGTCTTCGCCGGCAATCAGCAGGGACGGCTCAAGGGTCTGGTCAACGCGGCGACGAGCTACCCCCAGGCCGCCATCCGCTGGGTCCTGAGCAGTCCGCTCATCGACACCTGCATCCCGACCATGAGCAGCTACGCCCACGTCGAGGAGTACCTGGCCGCCTCCGACCGGGCGCTCGACCGGGCCGCCCTCCAGACGATTGCCCGCTATCGGCGCGAGGCCGGGGCCCTCTACTGCCGGGTCAGCTGCGGCGAATGCCTGCCGGCCTGCCCGCGCGGCGTCGCCGTCAACGACGTCCTCCGCTACGCCATGTATTTCGAGGATTACGGGATGGAAAAAGAAGCCATCCGATACTACGCCGAGCTGGAGACCGGCCGGAAGCCGATCGACTGCCGGGATTGCCGGGGCGCCTGCGAGAACGCCTGTCCGTACGGCCTCAGGGTCCGGGAGCGGCTCATCCGCTCGCACGATCTTCTCACGGCCTGAGCGGCTTCGGGCGTCCGGGGCCGAAAGCGCTTGACTCCGGAGCCCGATGAAGATTTAATTCTCACGTCGTGGGAACAACCGGCTATATCCTCCTAACCCTGCTGCCGATCGCCGTGGTCCTGCTGCTGCTCGTCGTGTTGAAAAAATCGGCCACCTTCAGCGGCCTGGTCGGCTGGGCCTTGATCGCCGCCGTGGCCGTGGCCTTCTTCCGGACGACCCCCGAAGTCGTGATCCGGTCGACCCTGGCCGGGATGGTCAAATCGTTTCCGATCTCCCTGATCGTGGCCGCCTCGCTCCTGCAGATGGCCTACATGGAAAAATCCGGCGCCCTGAAGAGGGTGATCATTTTCATCAAGACCATCGCCAGCGACAATCAGGCCGTCCAGATCATGATCATCAACGTCGGCTTCGGCACCTTGATGGTGGCCGTGGGTGCGACGCCGGTGTCGCTGCTGCCGCCGATCATGGTGGCCATGGGCTACTCCACCTACGTGGCCATCGCCCTGCCGGCCATCGGCTACGACTCGCTGTGCACCTACGCCCTGCTGGGCGCGCCGGTGGTGGTTTTTTACGATATCGCCAACAGCTTTCTGGTCCAAAACCAGGTTCTGGCCAAGGGTCACGAGATCAGCCTGTCCCAAATCGGGGGGGTCTTCTTCCTGTTCCTGCCGATCGTTTCGACCATGATCGGCTTGGCCATGCTTTGGATCGTGGGCAAGTGGAAGGCCATCAAGTCCGGCTGGTTCCCCTGCCTGCTCACGGGCGGCGTCATCGCCCTGGTCGCCTTCTTCACCAACCGGCACGATAATTTCGTCACCCTCACCGGCGTGCTGTGCGGAAGCGCGATCATCGTCGCCCAGGCCTTGTACCTTCGCCTCAGCGGGCGGAAGATCATCGACAGGAGCCGGCTGACCGCCGAGGAGCTGGACTATGAGCGGCGCTATCCGCTCTGGAAGGCGCTCTCGCCCTGGATCCTGCTGATCGTGCTGATCCTGGCGCTGAACGTGCCCAAGGACGTATTCAACACCCTGTACAAGGAGCTGACCTTCCCGATCTACGGCCTCTCCGCGAACCTCAAAGATGCCATCAAAACCCGCTTCCTCTGGAACGCTTACACCTGGATCGTGGTGAGCACGCTGTTGTCCATGCTGTTCATCAGGCCCTCGCGGGCCCAAACAGGGGAGGCGCTGAAGGTCTGGGGCCGGCGGGCGCCCAAACCGGTGTTGTCGGCCGCCATATTTTTCGCCATCGGCGAGGTTATGAATATGTCGGGTTTCAGCATGGCCGGGCAGGACTACACCGTGAGCAGCATGGTCCGGGTGCTGGCGGACGGCTCGTCCGCCCTGTTCAAGGGCGCTTACGGAGGCGTGGTCGCGTTCATCGGCCTGTTCGGCGGTTTTTTGACCGGCAGCGAAGCCTCGACCATCGCCATGTTCGGCAAGTACACCATGACCACCGCCAAGAACCTGGACTGGGGTGTGGCCGGCATCATCCTGGCCACGGCCGGTTTGGCTTTCGGCGCGGGGCTGGCCAGCGTCATCTCCCCGGCCAAGCTCCA
>JALHUR010000108.1 GCA_022867325.1 Candidatus Aminicenantota bacterium
ACAAGGCGAATGAAGCCATGGCCGGCGATGCCCTCCGCGTCCTCGGTTTCGCCTGCCGGGAGCTCGCGGGCGGGATCGAAACGAACGTCGAAGCCCTCGAGGCCGGGATGAGCTTCCTCGGTCTCCAAGGAATGATCGACCCTCCCCGCGAGGAGGTCAAGGAGGCCATTCGGGTCTGCCGCGCAATCAAGATCAAACCGGTCATGATCACGGGCGACCACAAGCTGACGGCCCTGGCCGTGGCCAAGGAGATCGGAATCTACACGGAGGGCGACCTGGCCCTGACCGGGGACGACCTCGAGAAGATGGGCGAAGAAGAGCTGGAGCGGATCGTGGACAAGGTCACCCTCTACGCCCGCGTTTCGCCCATGGACAAGATCAAGATCGTCCGGGCCTGGAAGAAGCGGGGCGAAGTCGTGGCCATGACCGGGGACGGCGTCAACGACGCACCCGCCCTCAAGCAAGCCGACATCGGCATCGCCATGGGAATCACCGGGACCGAGGTCGCCAAGGAAGCCGCCGATATGGTCCTCAACGACGACAACTTCGCGACGATCGTCTCGGCCATCGAGCGCGGCCGCTGGATCTACGACAACATCAAGAAATACCTCGTCTACCTCCTCCGCTGTAACATCACCGAGGTTCTTGTCATCGGCGGCGGCGTCCTGGCCCTGGGCCCCGAATACCTGCCGCTCGTGCCCGCCGCTATCCTGTTCATTAACCTGGCCACGGACGGCTTGCCCGCCCTAGCCTTGGGCATCACGCCGGCCGCACCGGATATTATGAAGCGTCCGCCCCGCGCTCCCAACGAGAAGGTCTTCTCCAAGGACTTCGTCATCTTCCTGGCCATGGCCGTCCTGATCGAGAGCCCCTTCTTCCTGTTCATTTTCCTCCACGACCTCAAGGACATCACCCACGCCCGGACCGAGATCTTTTTCCTGTTCATCGTCGTTGAGCTCCTGATTGCGTTGAACTCCCGATCCATCAAGCACAGCATCTTCACGCTCAGGCCCCATAAATGGCTCGTCCTCGCGGTTTGCTCCCAAATCGCTCTGACCTTCGGGCTCGTTCTCATTCCCTCGGTGCGTCGGTCCTTCGGGATCCAGCTGCCCTCGGCCACGGATATGGAGATCATCCTGGGATACGGCGTCTTCGCCGTCATCAGCATCGAACTCATCAAGCTGTACCTGAGGAAAAAGGTCTACCGGACAGAATAAGGGAACGCTTAACGGCGGGGTTGCACTTTTTGGGAATCCGGTTATAATGATGTGCGCCAACCGGCTCGGGGAGTAGCGCAGCCTGGCTAGCGCACAGCGTTCGGGACGCTGGGGTCGTGGGTTCGAATCCCACCTCCCCGACCATGGCTTCCTTTCGGTCGCATCGCCGATGATCTTCAGATTTTCATCGCGCCGGGCTTCGCGAAAAAAGAAAGCGGCACAACATCGATGCGGTCATGCAAGGGATAGGAACGGTCGCCCGGATAGATGACCATCAGACGACTGAGTTCCAAAGTCTCCACCGCTATCTTCATCGACGGCGTCAGCCGGGGGGCGTCCGTTCGCTTGCATTCGAACCCGAGCCTGCGGCCTTGCTTGAACGTCAGAAGATCCAGCTCGGCGCCATTATGGGTCCTCCAGAAAAATGCTTCTTGGTCGGGACGAACAGCCTTGAGGATTTCCTCAATGGCATACCCCTCCCAGGACGCGCCCAGCTTGGGATGCAAAAGAAGCTCTCGTTCCGTCCGGATTCCCAGCAGTTGATGGAGCAGCCCCGAATCGCGCAAATAGATCTTCGGCGACTTGACTTGCCTTTTTTTCACGTTGGCAAACCTGGGCTTGAGGGGGCGGACCATATAGACGCCCTCCAGCAGGTCGAGATAGCGGCGGGCCGTGTTCTGGTCGACATCGAGCGAGCGTGCGGCTTCAGCCGCGTTCCAGATCTGCCCATGATAGTGGGCCAGCATCATCCAGAATCGGAGAAGCGCGGGAGACGCGATTCGAACTCCGTATTGGGGAATGTCCCGTTCGAGAAGGGTCAGGATGAAATTTTTGCGCCACGCCCAGCTCGCATCCTCGGTTCTCCCGAGGAACGACGGAGGAAATCCCCCCCGACGCCAATGCCGGGATTGGACGTCCGCACCTACTTCAGATAAGGAAAATCCCGAGATCGTCACGGTTTCCAGCCGTCCGGCCAGAGATTCGGACGAACGGTGTCTCAGGTCGGGCGAAGCGCTGCCCAAGATTAGGAATTTCGACGGAAGAGGAGTCCGATCGGCCAGAACTCGAAGGATGGGGTAAAGATCGGGCCGTCGTTGGATCTCGTCTATGACGACGATTCCCTTCAGGTCCCTCAAGGCGGTCATCGGCTGTTCCAGCCTGGCTAAGCCGGCCGGATCTTCAAGATCGAAATAATTCGGGGAATCCGGCGCTACGACCGTCCGGGCCAGGGTTGTTTTCCCGCTCTGGCGCGGCCCCATCAAGGCCACAACACGAGAGCGATGGAGCGCTTTCCTGATCCTTGCGACGATTTCAGGTCGTTCGATCACGACATTATCTTACCATGAATATCATGCATGTCAAGCATGTTTTTCCTGATCGCGATCGGTCCCCCCGCGCGTCTTATCGAATAAAAGGGCAAGAAACGGAATCATCGCGAAAAGAGGTGAGGGGAGAGGGAAATAAATGAAGGAGGGTAAAGGAAAGAATAAAAGATTGGAAGGAGGGAAGGAGTGAGGGAAGGAAAGCGGCAGGAGGCTCAACCCGGCAAAAACCGGGCGGCCCTGCTCCAAACCTCGGCGTCGAGCCGGAGGATCTCCTTCAGCCGATCCAGATTTTTGACTTCGCGCCGCCAGCGTTCGACGAGGCTGGGATAGAACCGATCTTCGTTCACCGGCCAGACCGATCTCATCTGCCCGAATATCCAGGCTTTTTCCTCGTCGCTCAACCCATCCCACATCACGCCGAACTTATAAACGGCCTCGACGTTCAAAAACAAGTCGTGCGGCTTGAAGGCGAGGGCCCGGCGCAGATAGCGTCGGGCCGCATCCTGATAGGTGAGAAGGGGAAAGTTGTACAGGAGGTAAATCCTGCTCATGTCGTAGTAAGCGAAGGCGTCGGCCGGGTTCCGCTCGATCCTCCGGCGGATCGCCTCCTCCGCCCGCTCGAGGAAGGCGTCCCGCCTCTCGGGCGCTTCCGACTCGTTTTCGGCGACGGCCATCTCGATGTAAAGCCGTCCCTGCTCCTCGAAAAACCGGGGATGTCCCGACCAGCGGGCCGCCCTCGCCAGAAGGCGGTCGAGCTCGGCGAATCCCGACATGAGGCTTCGGCCTTCGCCCGCCAGCCTGGTCCGGACAGCCTCGTACTTCCCGAGCCAGACGAAGCCCATGTTTTCCTTGACGACGAGGACAAGGATCGAGAGCAGGCCGGCCGCCAGGCCCACCGCCTTGAACATCCCGGTCCGCTTGGCCCTCCGGAGCGCTTTTCGCGCCGCTTCCCGGGCCGCATCTTCCGCGCCCGCTTTTTCCTTTTCCCCCGCGCCGGCCCCGCTCCCTATCCAGTTTCCGCTCCCGTCCGCTCTCCCATCCCATTCCCTCGGCTCTCTGAGCTTGACCGTCCCGAGTCCGAGGGCGTAGAGCGCGACGAGATAGGCGGCGTTGGCCGGCATCCTCAGGCTGAAATCCGTGAAGCTGTGGATCAAGATCCCGACGTTCCCGGCGATGCAGCCCAGGACGACGCCTCTCACGAAATTGTCTCGGCGCCTCAGCCATCGGGCCGTCATGACGGCCAGGGCCGCCAGGCCCGCCGCGATCAGCGCCGCCCCGCCGGGGAGGCCGCTTTCGGCCAGCGCCTCGAGATAGTCGTTATGGGCGTGGGTCGTCCGGCCGGGAGTGTACCGGGGCTTGAACATGTTGTAGCCGTAGGTGTAACATCCCAGCCCGACTCCTGACAAAGGAAAGGCCCTGATCACATCCCCTGTGAACTTATAAAGAAGCGGCCGGCCTTCACCCAGGACTCGGTCCGCCGAAAATCTCTCGAGAAGCGGGGAAATCCCCAACATCAGGGCGATCCCGGCCACGCCCACGAAAACGGTCCGGATGAGGCGGCGCGACCTCGCTTTTCCGCCCAGGCCGCCGCCCGCTCCCTCCGCCGCTCCAGCGTTCCTTCTCCCGCCGTTTTCCGCCCCCCGCTTCCCCGCCCACGAGACCAGGACGAACATCGTCAGCAGCGCGGCCAGAAAAACGAATACTCCCGACCGGGACCACGAGAATATGATGCCGACGCCCAGAACGACCGGGACGATGCCCGCGATGATCGTCTTCTGGAGCCGCTCCTGTCCGAACCAGACAAGCTTTTCTCTGAGCGACAGGCCGGGCTTCAGCGCGAAGAAGTCGGCCCTGGCCAGGAGGTAGCCGATGCTCAGGGCAAGCATCATCTCCAAGAAGGCCGAATAATGGTTGCGGTTGACGAACGTGCCGAAGGCGGCGCTCGGGTAATAGACGTTTTTCCAGCCGAAAATCCTGTGCGTCCCGCCGAAATACTCGGCCAGACCGTAGAGGGCCTGGAAGACCCCCGAGGCCATCATGACGAAGACGAGGATGCGGACCTTTCTTTTCGACCTCGCCTGGACATAGACCAAATACCCGAAGACGGCATAGGCCGCGTATTTCAACAATTCGTACAGGCTGAGCGACGGCGCCAGCGACAGCGAATTCCAGGCCCCGCCCCCCTTGATCTCGACGATTCGGGGGGAGAGGATTTCGACGATCCCTTGCGGCAATGGAACGATCTGCGCCACCGACAGGCCGAGGAAGACCGCGATCAGAGCCTTGACCGGCCAGGGCATCCGCCCTGCCGCTTCGCCTCCCGCCTCCCGGCGCCTCTCTCCTTCCCCAGGCCCGCTCCCATCCATCCCGCGCTTGCGGCGGAAAGCCGTCCCCAAGCTCCCCGCCGCATAGACGCCGGCGCTAACGAACACCCCCGCCTCGAAAATAAAAATCGCCCCTTCCTCGACTCCTCCATAGGGAAGAGGAATAAAGGCGAGGAGCAGACAGAGACCGCCGAAGACGATCTCCCGACCGATGCGCACCGCTTCTCCTGGTTTGGGTTAAACGAGCGAAGACGGGGAGACGGTTACTTCTTGCTGGGGCTCTCCTCTTCCTCGGCCGCGAACATCTGGAGGCCGCCGTAAACCAACAGGGCCGACGCGCCGACGATGGCCATGATCCCTAAAGTCGTCCCGAAGAACGGCTTAGCGGTCAGAAAGGCCGGGGGCACGCCCTGCTTCCAAACGACATAGATGATGTCGCCGGAGATGGCGGCTTTTTCCAAGGCGAGCACGAAGTTCCGGCCGGCCAGGGCCTTGTCGACGGCCGCCCCCTTGGATTTCAGGGATTTCACGTCCTGGTAGAAGTCGGTGGTCGCGCCCTTGACGTGGATCCGGTCGCCGATCTGCAGGAGGCCCCGCTCGAGGTAAACCTCCGCCTCGCCCGCTTGGAGCGAAAAGCCGAAGACGTACCCGATCCGCGTCTCTCCCCGCTCCGTCTGCTGGCCGGAGATCTGCGGCTTCAGGGCCAGGCTGAGCTTGGCCGTCTCGTCGGCCTTGACCATGAACTCGTAATCGAAATTGAAATCGCCCTCCTTGGACGACACCCCGACCATGTACCGCCCCTCGGCGACGCCCTTGAGCGCGTACATCCCGTTCTTGTCGGTCGGCCCGCTCTGGAATTCCTTGCCGTCCTGGGCGCTGCGGAGCTTGACGACGGCGCCTTCGACGGGCTTCTTCGCGTCGTCGGCGTAGATGAACCCCATCATCGCGCCGCTCTTCGCCTGGGAAATCGCCTCGCAAGGGAAAAACAGCATCGAGACCGCCCCGACGACGCCCCACGCCAACCACTTCGACCGAAAGGCCTTTTCACAAAACATAGAAACCTCCTATTTATTGGATTTTTATTTCGAGCCTACTTTTTCCAGGGGAGCCGGATCAGCCATGTTTTCCGGCCGCGCTCCGGATCCTCCGGCTCGCCCCAATCTCCGATTTCCCGGTTCTCCAAAATCGCCTGGGGGATGTCCGTCACCAGGGCCTCGGCCTTGGCCCTCCCCGTGATTTTCGCCGCCTCCTCCACGGCCCGTCTCAGCCGGGGCGGTCGGGCGCCGGTGTCGTGGGCGTCGGAGGCTATGATATGCGCCAGGTTGTGCTTGAGGAAGATCTCGGCGGCGCGCTTGGCCTCGGGCCCGAACCCGCCCAGGATGCTCTTGGCCGTCACCTGGGCCAGGCAGTTCATCTTGACGATCTCGTAGAGAAGCCGCGGCCTGGCCTGGAACTCGGCGTTGCGCTCCGGATGGCTGATGATGGGGATGAACCCCTCGAGCATGACGTCGAACAAAAACTCTTTAGCCCCGGGGAGGAGCGCCTCGGCCGCGAACTCGATGAAAATGTAGGCCGAGCCGTTGATCGTCAAGTCGTGCCCCCGCAGGCTCTCGACGATGTCGGGCTGGACGAAGACCTCGGCGCCCCAATAGATTTCGCAGGGGAATTCGCCGGCCGCCTCCTTGAACCGCGCCGTCCGGTCGGCCAGCCCCGCCCAGTCGCCTTCGTTCCTGGTCATCCGGAAGATATGCGGCGTGACCGCGATCTTCATTATGCCGTCGCGCCGGGCGATATCGGCCATCGCCCGCGCCTCCTCGAGAGTCACCGCCCCGTCGTCCCAATCCGGAAGCAGATGGACATGCAGATCGATCATTTCTTCTTACCAGAAACTCTCCGGGACGTACACGACGTCGCCCTCTTTGAGCGGGGTATCGGCTTTCTTCCCCTTCATGATTTTGTTCAAGTCGACCGTCATCCGGGTTTCCTTCCCGGTTTTTTCGTCCCGGCGCTTGATGACCACGGCCGATTTCTTGGCCGCGTCCGTCGTCCCTCCCGCCTGGGCGATGGCCTGGACGAGGGTGATTTTCTTCGACGTCTTGACCGTGAGCGCGCCCGGGTTGCGGACCTCGCCCCAGACGTAGATCTGGATGATTTTGTCGATCGGGACGCTGACCACGTCGCTCGGCCGGAGGGCGATGTTGAGGCTCTGGTTTCCGTTCAGCACCAGGTCGTTGAGGTCGACGGTGATCCTCTCGCCCCGGCAGTCCTTGCCCTCGCGCATGACGAAGATCTCGTTCCCGGCATTCTCGAGAAACCCGCCCGCCTTGGAGACGAGCTCGAGCAGGCTCATCTCGCCCACCAGCTCATACATCCCGGGCGTTTTCACCGCCCCGAAGAGCGTCACCCGGTTGCTCTGGTAATCCCGGATGAAAATCGTGACCTGGGGATTTTTGACGTAATTCCCCTCGACCAGACGGGCCGCGATCCGCCCTTCGGCGGCCTCCTTGGTGAGCCCGCCGATCTCCACCCGGCCCACGAGCGGAAGGGTGATCGAGCCATCCTCCGACACCCGGACGGTGAGGTTGAGCTCCGGGACCTCGACGACTTTAATCTCCAGGAGGTCCTTGGCCCCGATCTTGTATTCCCTGATGAAGACTTCCTTGCCGTCCTGGGTCTGCGCAAGGGCGGCCCCCGCCGCCGCTCCGATCAGCAGGGTCGCCCCGAGAAACCATATCTTCGCTTCGTTCCGCATTTCAGATCCTCCCGCCTTTCTCAGTAATCGTAGGTCAGGTTGAGCCCGACGAATGTCCGCCGGCTGTCCTTTGGATAGTAGTCATATTTCCAATCATACGTCCCGCCCCTGAGCCCGATGCCCGTTTTCTCGCCGAGCCTGAAAAAGACCCCGACGGTCTGGGTGGTCCTGTCCAATCTCCGCCCCGATCCGTAGGAATCCCTATGGATGCCGTAGTCGTAATCCAGCCTGATTTTTCTCCGGATCACATAGAGCGAGGCGCCGGCGCCGCACCGGTTGTTGACGAAAAACGCGTTGTCGTACCAGACCGAAAAAAAGACATCCCGCCCATACTGGCCCCGGACGGTCAACGCCCGCGTCACCCTCAGGCTGACCGAAGAGTCCCCCACGAGGCCTTCGAATCCGGCCTTCCCCGCCTCCCTCGGCGAGAGCTCCCTGTATCCGATC
>JALHUR010000109.1 GCA_022867325.1 Candidatus Aminicenantota bacterium
CCGCGGGAAGCTTGTTCGGCGCGCTACTCCTGCTTCTGGCCGCCGGGCGGGGCGCCGAGCCGGCCGAGGTCCCGGCCCCGATCTCGACCCTCGTCAAGGCGCTCGAGGTGGGACGGCCCGCCAGCCACAACAACCTGACCATCGTGCCGGTCTACAGCCGCCGAATCGTCGACAAGACGGCTTACGCGACCTTCGAGGACGCCGTCAAGAACAAGTGGATCGAAGTCAGCGAGGTCGAGGGCGGCCGCGTGCCCCAGGTCAAGATCTCGAATCTGTCGGGACACAGAATCTTCCTAATGGGCGGCGAGATTCTCACCGGCTGCAAGCAGGACCGGATCCTGGCCCAAAGCCTCCTCCTGGCGCCCGGCACCAAGAACCTGTTGGCCCCCGTTTTCTGCGTGGAGCAGGGGCGTTGGACCGAAAAATCGGCCAACTTCACCACCAAGTCCAATATCGGCACCTTCAAGCTGAGGGCCAAAGCGCAAAAAGGGGACGTCGAAGCCCAATCGGAGATATGGGCGCAGATCCATGACCAGAACCGAATGATGAATGTCCCGTCCGCCACCGGGGCCTACCAAGAAGCCTACGATAAAAAGGAAAATGAGGCGGCCATCAAGACCGTCGAGAAAAAGATGGCCGAGGAGCTCCGGTTTTTGGACGACACGGTGGGCGTCCTGATCGCCCTGGGAGACCGGATCGTGAGCGTCGATATCTTCGCCAATCCCCATCTTTTCAAGAAGGAATGGCCGAAGATTCTGAAATCCTCCGCGTTGTCCTCGCTCGTTTCGAACCGGGCCGGTTCCCTCACCCAAGCGGACGCGGCTGCGTTCTTGAAAGAGTTCATCAACCGCGATTATCGGCGAAAGGCGGCCTTGGATCTCGGCTATAATCTCGAGACCGACAATTCCTCGGCCTCGGTCAACGCGCTGGTCCTCGGAGACGCCGTCATCCATCTGGCTGGCTTTCCCTCGGATGACGAGCGGGTCAAGATCATCGGATCCCGGCAGGACCAGAGGCTGTCCGTCATTCGCAACGAAACGCCCTCTCTCCGCTAGCCCCGGTTGTCTCAAAAGCGGCGCCGGCCGTCGCGGGGATGCAAAATCCCGGCCGGCGCCGCGCCTCCTCAGCTCCGGTACTTGTCGGACGGCCCGCCGGTCCTCTTGAAAAGAGGCCGGCGGCGTGGGAAGATAGGATCAAATGAAAAGTCGGAAGACGGCCGCGCGGCTCGGGATTCTCTTCGTCGGCGCCGTGGTCGTTCCGGCCGGCATCCTGGCCATGCTCGCCATCCGCGCCATCGACCGGGAGGAGGCCTACGTCGAGAAGCAGCTTCAACAGACGCTCTCTACGGAGCTCGCCCACGTCGCTTCTCTGATCGGCGCCGAGCTTGACAAGATCCGCGAGGAACTCGACCGCAGCGCGCCCTCGCCGGCCGGCGCCGATCCCGGCTCGCTTTTAGATTCCTGGAAAGACGGCGTTTCCCTGATCCGGATGCCTTTCCTTCTCAACCCCGACTTCGAAATCCTCTGGCCCAGGCTCACGGCAGCGGCCGGCCAGGATCAGGTCGAATTCCTCAAGTCCAACCAGGAGTTCATCACCAATAAAGCGGAAACCCCGGTCTACGCGAACATCGCCCTGGCTTTTCAGGAACAAATCGCCGACCTGGTTCAACCCAAACTCGACGATCAACTCAAGAAGACCGAGGTCTCATCCCGGCGGATCGAAACGGAATCCTCCCCACAGAAACCGGATCTCCGGAAGCCCGCCCTGCAGCGGCAAAAAACCATCAAAGATTTTGAAGAAAATCCCGAGGTTCAGCAGTGGGTCTATCAACAGGCCAAGGAGCGCGGGCAGCAATCCGAAATGCGCAACGTCGCACCCTCCGCCAACGTCCTACCCCAGAAACAAGCTCTCCGCCAGGAATCGATCTACATCTCCGAGTTGAAGCGCTTCAACGACATCATCGCCGGGACCTCCTCGGGGATCATCCCCCGCTTCAGCCGGGACAAGCTGACTTTTCTTTTCTGGAAGAAAGGGAGGGACGGCCGGATCGTCGGCGGCCTGCTCGACCAGGCCGCCTTCCGCAACCGTCTCCTCGGCCTGCTCCCCGCCCTCTATTCTCCGGTCCGGATCCTGACGATCCTGGACGAGAACGGCCGGCCCCTGGCCGTCCCGGAAGAGAGCGGCGAGCGGGATTGGCGGCGCCCCTTCATCTCCCAGGAAATCAGCGAAATCCTCCCCCGCTGGGAGGTGGCCGCCTATCTGACCGATCCCCGGGCCGTCGTCTCGCGGGCGAACTTGACGGCTCTCATCCTCTGGATTCTGATCGTGATGCTCGTCGTATCGATTCTGACCGGCGGACTCTTCGTCCTGAAAACGGTCCGCACCGAGATCGATTTGGCGAAAAAGAAGACGACCTTCGTGACCAATGTCTCCCATGAATTGAAGACGCCGCTGACCTCCATCCGGATGTTCGCCGAGATGCTGAGGCAGGGACGGCCGCCCGACGCCGGGAAGCGCGCGCAATACCTGGACCTCATGGTCTCGGAGACCGAAAGGCTGACTCGGCTCATCAACAACGTCCTGGATTTTTCCCGGCGCGGCATGGACGAGAAGACCTATGCGATCAAGGCGGTCAACCTCAACCGCCTGGCCGAGGAGCTCGTCAAGGACCAGAGGCCGCGGCTGGAACACAACGGTTTCGCCGTCGTCTTCCGGCCGGCCGCTTCGCCCCTCATCGTCAAGGCCGATGAGGACGCGCTCAAGCAGAGCGTCTTGAACCTGCTGTCCAACGCCGAAAAGTACTCGGACCGCGCCAAGGAGATCGACATCGAAACCGCGGGAGAGGGGGGCCGCGCGATTCTCCGCGTCAAGGACCGGGGGATCGGGGTGCCGCCTTCGCAGTCCGAAAAGATTTTCGAGGAGTTCTACCGGGCCGACGATTCGCTGACCGCCCGGACCAGGGGAACCGGGCTGGGCCTGTCGATCGCCCGGCGGATCGTCCGGGATCACGGCGGGGAGATCGGCTGTCGTCCCCGCGACGGCGGCGGGAGCGTTTTCGAAATCATCCTCCCCCTGGGCGGGCCGTCATGAAAAAGACCAGGATCCTGGTCGCCGAGGACGACAGCTCGATCCGGACCGGTCTGGTCGACCTGCTCGAAGGCGAAGGCTATGCCGTCTCATCCGCCGCGGACGGGGAGCAGGCCCTCCTTATCCATGAAAAGGAGAAACCCGACCTTCTCCTCCTGGACATCATGATGCCGGCCAAAAGCGGCTACGACGTCTGCCGGGAGATTCGGGCCAAGGACCCCGTCACTCCCATCCTGATCCTGACGGCCAAAGGCCAGGAGGTGGATAAGGTCGTCGGGCTGGAACTGGGCGCCGACGACTACGTCATCAAACCCTTCGGCGTTCACGAGCTCCTGGCCCGGATTCGGGCTCTGCTGCGGCGCGTCCGGACCGAGCCCGCCTCGAAAGACCGGCCGCCCCTCGTTTTCGGCGATGTCGAGATCGATCCCAGGACGTACCAAGGCCGCAAGGCGGGGAAAGTCTTCGCGATTTCCAGCCGGGAGATCCGCCTCCTCCACTATTTTCTCCAGCACGACGGGGAAGTCCTGGACCGATTTTTGCTGCTCGACGCCGTTTGGGGCATCAAGTATCAGGGAACGACCAGGACTCTGGATCAGCATGTCGCCAAGTTGAGGCAAAAAATCGAAGACGATCCGGCCAATCCGCGCCATATCCTGACCGTCCACGGCGTCGGCTACCGTTTTCGATCCAAGCCCGAAGGGCCGAGCTGACGACCTCTCCCTATCTCGCCGGACCGGGATTCCCCCTTTCCCCCTCCGCCGCTTTTATGTTATCGTTTACCCTTCATGACCCAGGCCTTGGACCTCCTGCGGCTCCTGCTGGGGAAGCGCTTCCCCTTCAAGTTCGTCTACAGCAACGATTACTGGATGCTCGACATCGGGAAACACGTCTTCCCCGTCCGCAAGTACCGGATGATCTACGAGAAGCTCCTCCTGCTGGGCGCGAGGAAGGAGCATTTCCTCCCTCCCCGGCCCGCCTCCGAGAACGACCTTCTCCTCGTCCATTCGCCGAAATACCTGAAGAAACTGGCGGCCGGAACGCTCTCCAAGGATGAGCTCGCGATCCTGGAGCTTCCTTACTCGGCCGGCCTCCATAAGTTCGCCCTGCTCCAGGTCGGGGGGACCATCCTCGCCGTCGAGACGGCCCTGGCGACGGGGCTGTCCGTCCACATCGGAGGGGGATTCCACCACGCCTTCCCGGAACACGGCGAGGGATTCTGCGTCCTCAACGACCTGGCCGTCGCCGTCGAGAAAATCCTCAAGGAGGGGAAGGCCGTCCGGGCCATGATCGTGGACTGCGATCTCCATCAAGGGACCGGGACGGCCGGCATCTTCGCGGGGCGGAAAGACGTCCTGACCTTCTCGATCCACCAGATGGACATCTACCCGGCCGAGAAGCCCGAGAGCACGGTCGATGTCGGGCTGTGGGCCGGAGACGGGGACGAGGCCTATCTCCGCGAGCTGCGGGCCCGGATCCCCAAACTTTACGACGAATTCTCTCCCGGGCTGGTCGTCTATTTAGCCGGGGCCGATCCCTACGAGGGGGATCAGCTGGGCGGCCTCAAGTTGACCAAGGATGGGCTGCAGGAGCGGGATCGGATCGTCATCGAGGGCGCCCGCGAGCGGGGCATCCCGCTCGCCGTCGTCCTGGGCGGCGGCTACGCCTCGGACATCGAGGACACGGTCGCCGTCCACCTCAACACGATCAGGGTCGCCCAGCGCGCCCAGCGGATGTGCCCTTAGTCCTTGGCTTCTTTATCCTTCATCGAAGAACCCCCTGCGCCTAAATCCGGCCGCCGGACCGGGCGGGGAGGGCGCCCGCGATTCGTATCCGGCCTGGTCCGGGCCTTGTTTCAGTCCTGGAGGAAGACGTGGGCGAAGACCTTGGAGTCGCCCAGCATGTTGTCGATTTTACAGTATTCGTTCGGCTGGTGAGCCGTTTCGTCGACCCGGGACCAGCAGGCGGCCTTGAACCCGGCCCTCCGGAAAACGGCCGCGACCGTCCCCCCGCCGATGCCCTTGGCCCGGGCGTCCTTGCCGTAGACGTCCTTGACGGCTTTTTTCAAAGCCAGGACGACCGGAGCCTTGGCCGAAGTCGGCGGTGCGGCCGGCGCCTTCTGCTTCTCTTCGATCTCGATCTTGACCTTGAATTGCTGCTCGATCCGGTCGGCCGCGGCCCTGATCTTCTTGATGACGGCCTCGACATCGTAGCCGGGCAGGATCCGGCTGTCCATGTAGAAGACGTCCTCGCCCGGGATGGTGTTGACGTTGGGGACGTTGGCGTCTTTCTTGGTCGGCTCGAAGGTCGAGATGGGCGGGTCGAATAGGCGGTCCGGTTTCGGGTAGAGCCCATAGAGCTTATCGAGCTTGGTGATCAGGTAGGAGGCGGCCTTGAAGCTGTTGATCCCCTTCTCCGGCGTCGAGCCGTGGGCTTGCTTGCCCACGGTCTTGAACTTGAGCCAGAGGATGCTCTTCTCGGCGACTTCGATCAGCGTCCCTTCCTCGTTTCCCGCGTCGGGGGCGATGATCAGGTCGTCCTTGCGGAAGGCCTTCGTGTTCTGAAGGACGTAGTCGATCCCCTTGGCGCTTCCCGTCTCCTCGTCGGCGACCAGGGCCACCCCGACGTCGTAGTTGGGGAGGATGCCCTCGGCCCGGAAGGCCTTGACGGCGAAGAGCGAAGCGACCATGTCCTGCTGGTTGTCCTCGACGCCGCGTCCGAAGATTTTGCCGTCTTCGACCCAGGCCTTGTAGGGGTCCCCCTGCCAGAGGGACTGCTCGCCGGGCGGGACGATGTCCATATGGGTCATAATCCAGATCGTTCGGGCCGAGCTCCGGCCTTTGTAGAGAGCGATGATGTTGGGCCTGTAGCCGGCCGGTGTCTCGAGATCGGGCGCCTTGATGAGCTGAATGTCGCTCCAGCCGTTCGGCTTTAGGTATCCGAGCAGAAACTCGGCCTTGCGGGCCTCCCCCTCGCCCCCGCTCTGGGGGGCGAGGGCCGGGATGGCGCAGAGCTTGATCTGGCAGTCGATCATTTCGTCGCGGAAGGAATCGATGCGCTTGGCAATCCGGTCGAAAGAGGGCATGCTGTCGGCCTCCATTTCCCCGGATAATATCATCGTCCGCCCGGGAAAAGCAAGGCCGGGCCGTCCGGTTGACCCGTTCGCCGACGCTAAGCCCCGCCTTTAAAGGCGGGGACGAGAAGCGACACTTTTGTACTCAGCCCCCTTGGAGGGGATGGGGCTGAGTGGGCTCAGGGTTAACCCAGAGCAAGCCCCGGCATTCATGCCGGGGAGTCGATGGGTTGACTTTTAGATGGGGGAGGCTTTACAGTTGACACATGCGTTTCGGGTTTGACCTGAGGCCGTTCCTCAAGGAAGAGACGGGGGTCGGCGTCTATTACAGGAACCTTCTCTTCGAGCTGGCCGCGATCGACCGCGAGAACGAGTACCTCCTCTTCTCGGCCTCCTGGAAGGACCGGTTTCCCGCCGAAAAAATCCCCCCCTTCGTCTCCAAGCGGTTCCGGGACGTCAAACTCCCGGTCCGGCTCGTCGACGCCCTCTGGTCGAACTGGGAGCGGCCGCGCCTGGAGTCCTTTTTCGGGACGCGCCTCGACCTGACGCATTCCCCGACGCCGCTTCTCCTCCCGACCCGCGGCAAGACGATCGTCACCGTTTACGACCTCTTTTTCCTCGACTTTCCGGACAAGGCCGACCGGCAGGCCCGGACCCACTTCGTCCGCCGGATCGCTTCCTCGCTCGACCGGGCCGACGGAATCGTGACCATCTCCCGATATACCCGGGACGAGCTCTTTTCCAAGTTCGACCTCCCCTCCTCCAAGGTCCGCGTCATCCACCTCGGGATAGACCCCCGTTACGGCGAGCCCCTGCCGGCCCGGGAGCTGCGGAGCGTCCGGGACAAGTACGGGCTCCCCGCGGAGTTCCTCCTCTTTGCGGGAGGGCTCGAGCCACGAAAAAATCTGCCCGCGCTCATCGATGCGTTCGAACCGGTCCACGGCCGGAGGAAGGACTGCGGTCTTGTCCTGGCGGGACGGTCGGGTAAGGACCGGCCCCGCATTGAAGCTAAAATCGAATCCTTGAATCTTAGCGGGGCCGTCCGGATTCTCGGCTATCTTCCAGAGAGGGAACTCCGAGCCCTCTACCAGACGGCGGCCGGGTTCGTCTATCCTTCGACCTGCGAGGGCTTCGGCCTGCCTCTGCTCGAGGCCATGGCCGGCGGTTGTCCGGTCGCCGCCTCCTCGGCTGGGGCCATTCCCGAGGTGAGCGGCGACGCGGCGCTGCTCTTTTCCCCGGACGACATCAACGGCATGGCGGCCGCCCTCCTTTGCCTGCTCGAGGATAAAACGCTGAGGCAATCGCTTATCGACCGCGGCCGGGAACGAGTCCGCGAGTTCAGTTGGGCGCGAACGGCGCGGGAAACCCTCGCCTTCTACCGGGACGTATTGGGAACATGAGCCGTACCGTTTTATTCCTTTCCCATACCGCCGAGCTCAACGGCGCCGAGCGGTGGCTGCTCGAAACCGTCCGGAGCCTGGACCGGAGCCGATTCCGGCCCGTCCTGGCCCTGCCCGGCCCGGGGCCGCTCGACGATGCGGCCGCGGCCGAGGGCATCGAGCGCTTCAAGGTTCCGATGAAGTGGTGGCTCAC
>JALHUR010000110.1 GCA_022867325.1 Candidatus Aminicenantota bacterium
ATGGACGACCTCGAAATCAAGATCGCCATCACCTATAAGGTACCACAAAGCAATCTCACGCTCAACGGCCTTCTGCGCGGGCTCGAGCGCGACCGTGACGAGATCATGAGGAACCTCCTCGTCACGCTTTTCCAGGCCTTGGAGGAGAAGGCCAAAGAAGAATACAGCCGGAGCGGCTGCGTCCGCGACGGGCACCAGAGCAATCGCCGTGTGTTTCGGACCTCTTTCGGCGAGATTCGCTATCGGCTGGCCCAGATGAGGAACCGGAACGGAGCGATCTTCTGCCCTTTGGCCACGAAATTGAAGGTCGAGCCGTATCGGCAGTACCCGGGAGCGACGCTCGAAGCGGCGGTGGGTCAGGCGATTCATCTGTCGTACCGCCTGGGAGCCAGGGAGACGGAGCGGATTCTGGGACACGGGCCGTCGAAAAGCACCCTCTGGCGCCGGCTTCAGAACTTGGCGGAGACCGAGGGCGCCTGGCCGCCGATGAAACACCGGCCGTTTAAGTTTCTGATGGTCGACGGCACGAAAGTTCACCTCCAAGCCGGGGGATATTCCCTGGGAACGTCCGAGTTGCGCTGGGCCTGGGCCGCGGAGAGAGAGGGGCAACCCTTTGAATTGATTGGATTTTGGGTTGGAAAGGACTGGAGCGCCATCCGCCGGGACCTTGATGGCCGTCTGAATTACCGCCGTCTGCGGATGCTGTTTTCCGACGGCGGGTCGGGGATCGAGGAGAGCCTGCGCAACGCCACGATGGACTACCAACGCTGTCTGGTGCACGGGAAACGTGACTTCCGTTTCCTCCTCTACGCGGACCATGTCAAAGGGAAGAAGCAAGAGGGCTTCCTTCAGCTTCTGGACCAAAATCCGCTCTTCCATCTGCGGCAGGCCGACCTGGAGGCGCTGCGCCCCGAGGATGAACCTCGGGTCCGGACGCTCGTCCGGACGATCCGGCGCGGCTTTCGGGAGCTTCTGGCGGCGTTGCCTGAGGACCAATATCCGAAAACGAGGACGTATCTGGAGAACTTCTCGCACCAGGCCCTGGTGTTTTTCGATTATTGGCTGGATCATCAGCGCTGGATTCCGTTGACGACGAATATCGCGGAATCGGGATTCAGCCGGGTGGTCAATCGGATTAAACGGGTCGGCCGTCGTTGGAGCGAACTGGGGCTGATCAACTGGCTTCGGATCGCCTTTCGGAAAATATTTCAGCCCGATCAATGGACCTCCTTATGGAGGCAGTACCTGCGTCTTCACCGCCGGCTTCACCTCGTCTCCCTGCGATTGGAATACCGGTGGATCAATGCCATCACGTAACCTTGGGACAAGCCCTAACATTGATTAGACCGCGCTCCTCCCTAAAAGTCGCAGGACTCCCTCAAGAATCTCCCTCGCATCTTTCTCAAGAACCGCGTCGGGATGGCTGTTCTGACCAACTGCGCGGGCCTCGATGGCGTCGGCCGCCAGGGGACGGCGGAAGTGAACCAACGGATTCCTCAGGCGACGCATGCGATCAAAACGGTCGAAGTCCTCTTGCGAGAGCCAGCCGCCAGACAAGAGAAAGCCTTCGGCGGCGGGATAGTGCGCGACGATCCACTCAAGCCGCGCTTCGCGCTCCGGCCTGGCAACCTCGTCTTCTCGCTCAAGCCATGATCGAGGCGCGTGCAGCTCCATCGCATCTCCTTCGGAAGCGGTCTAACGTTGCTAATCAGCCGCACGGTTTTTTGTGTCGGCTGAATTAGCCTTGTTAAGCCTGTTCATATGAACAGGCTTGAGCCCCCCACCATTCATTGTACCTATTTTCTTTACTTTTAAAAAACGATTCTTTTACTATCCGGCTATTCTAACATTGTGACATTAGCTATGATCTCCTTTGAAGGGTCAATAATTTTGCCATTAGGACTTGTGTTGCCTGCTACACCGTAGCAATTGCCCCATGCATCACTCCCGCTAAGCTTTCCGGTCAGTTTGTTCCGTGTTAGCATTACTTTTTTGCCATTTCTTGTGATTTCATTTTCTTTGAGCGCTATTATCTCGACGTTCTCTATTGTTTCTTTATAAGGATCAATAATTTTTCCCGTGGGACTTGTATTGCCCACAACACCGTACAGATTCCCCCATGCGTCTCTCCCGATGAGCTTTCCGGTTTGCATATCCCGCATCAAAGTCACCACCTTCGCATCTTCGCCTATGTTTACTCGTCCTTCCCGCTTTTCCGTCATTTTGACATTTTTGGCAACCTCTTTTAAAGTATCAATTACTTTTCCACAGTTTCTTGAATTGCCTACTACACCATACAGATTCCCCCATGCGTCACTTCCGATGAGCTTGCTAGTTTGTAAATTCCGCATCAATGTCACTTTTTTTTTGTCCCCGCCTATGTATATGCGTCCTTCACTTTTTTCGATAACTTCTAGAATGCCGGAAGCCTCTTTCCATTCATTAAGGTTTTGGCTATTCGCGTCTTTTGTCCTTATTTTTGCATAGTTATCAGCAAGAGCACTGCTACAAACTCCTAAGAATAAAACAGAAACAATAATACAAATTCTTTTCATTTTAACATTCTCCATTTGCTTAACAATGATTATATAGTTTCTCTATAACACCCTTTGCCGCCATATTGCGGCATAACCCCCCACGCCCGATCTCGTCGTAAACCCTATGATTGCTACTCCGCAGAACGCCCGCGGTGGTAGCCCGGGTTGATATATGGTTTCCGTACATATCCCCCGTTAGCATGATTAGAGATTATCACTCTGATTAAAAAATTGTCAAGAGTCCAAACCGGTCCCGAAACGCCGTCGTTATCGCGCTGTCGCTATCATCATAGCCCAAGATCTTAAGCTCTTCAGGGTCGGATCAGCTCGAAAAACAGGCTCAAGGCATCGACTTAAGCGACAATCCGGGGATTCAGTTATGCGCCACCTTTCGTGATCTGGCGATACTATTTCTTCGCGATCTCGACCATGCCGAGCTTTTCCAGGTATTTCATGTAGTTCTCGACCTCGACGGCCGGGACGGGCACGAACTCGGCCGAGATCGCGTCTCGGATGTCCAAGATAGACCGCTTCCCGTCGATGAAATTGCGGGCCTCGAACTCGGCCTCGCCTAGGTTGTATTTGGGAAGGTCTTTCCGTCCCCGAATTTTTTCGTCGAGGTTCCAGAAATCCAAAATCGTCCCCATCTTGGCCGTCCGGCGCGGGACCAGTCCGGCCAGCCTCGTCTCGTCCTTGGTCGGAGCGGGCGTGACCGGCTTGACCTTGAGGACGGCACACCGCCTCTCGTAGACGTCTCCGAGGTCCTTGAGGAACGGCCCCTCGATCCCGCCGAAGACCTCGACCCTTTTCAGGAGGGCCGCTTCGGCCGAAGCATTACCTTTGGCGAAAAAGCGGCTCGTAGCCAGGGCTTGCTTCTCCCTGGCCACGGACTGGCGGACGATATTCAAGGCCTCCTTGTAGGCCGTCGCGGCGCCCTTGGCGTCCGCCTCGGCGATTATCCGCTCCGCCCTCAGCCGCTCCTTCCCGATCCGTCCCATCGCCCTTCCCTGAACTTCGGCCGCGATCCGGTCGATATCCTCGGGGCCGGCGGTGGCCAAGAACAGGGCGGCCGCCGCTCCCAAGATCCCGACCCGCTTGAGCTGGGTCGCGTCGGACTTGTCGGGGGTGTCGCCGCTCGTGTGATACCACATGTCGGGCCAGACGATGAACATGACCGCGGGGACGCGAACGCCGCCGTCCACGAAGACGATGTGATCGCTCCCGCCGGTGTAGCGGCTCAAGGCGCTGTAGAACGGATCCCGCGTCCCGGTCGGGGAGTAGATGGGAAGCGGCACGCCCCAGGTCTCGGTCGAGTTCCTTTGGGTCAGGCTCATCCACTCCACGAAGGACTCGACGACGTCGCCCAGGTAGCTGGGGATCGAATAGGGGGACCGTTCGAGATAGAACGTGCCGTTGTTCTTAACGATGGCCTCGCCGACCATGTCCTCGTTGATGTTGGCGAAAAAGCGCCGGGTGATCTCGGGATACTTTTTGATGTAGGCGGCCGTTCCATCGATCTCGGGCACCATCAGGAAACGGATCGAGCGGCGCAGGGGCGGGATGAGGCCCTTGTCGGCCAACGTCTTGAGGGTCCGGGCCGTCTCGAGGATGGCGACGCAGCCGCTGACGTCGTCGTTGGCGCCCTGCTTGGCGAAGCCCTCGTAGAGGTGGGCCGTGAAGACGAGCTCTTCGTCGGGCCGGTCTTTCCCCTTGAGAACGGCCTCGACCATCTCCTCCTTGAAGGGCACCTTGCGGGCCTTGACCGAGGCCTTGAGCACGATCTTGACGCCGCGTTCGAGCTGGTCTCGGAGCTCCTGGCCGGTGCGCTGGGAGACCATGAACCCGAACGTCTTGGCGGCCTTTTCGGACGAATCGATATAGCCCCAGCCGACCTCGTCCCGGTCGAATTCGGGATGGGACGAGGAGAAGCCGACCAATCCGACGGCCCCGTATTTTCCCACGGCCAGCTTCTGGGCCCGGCCGGGCGAGCCGTTGACGAGGGCGATTTTTCCTTTGAGCTTCTTCCCCTGGTAGTTCTCGGACCGCCAGCCCGGGCCGACGTAGACAAGCTCGGCCGTGACCTCGGCCGATGAGCTGCCGCTGCACAGGGAAGCCGCGATCTCCTTGAGGTCCGCGATTTTTTTCTTATCGGGTTCGACCATGACGAGCTCGGCCGACTCGGCGTCCCAGGTCTCTTTGTCCCGGGTCGGGAGCTCCAGGATGGCCGCATCCTTGATCCCGTACTCCTTGAGTCTGTCGAGGAGGAACCGGGTCTCGAAGTAGCCCTTGACGTACTCCTCGGGTTTGCGGTTGCGGTTGACCCCGCTCAGGAAGATTTCGTTCTGGAGGGCCAGGTCGCCCGAGACTTCGAGGATGATGGATTCGAGAACGTCGAGGGAGAGGAGGGAGGGCGGGACATCGCCCTTCCTTCTTTGGGCAGCGACGGGAACGGCCAGCGCCGCGATCAGGAAAAGCGCGAGGGCTGAGCCGAAAACTTTGCGATTCATGGTCGTCTCCTTTCTTCGCCGAATCCTTACTATTCTAATCCAAGCCGGCCGGCCTTAAGAAACACTATTTTTGGCCTCCACTGAAAACCAGCGGGCGGCCGGGACCCATTTCATTATTCGGCGGATTTTGGTATAATAAATTAGGCCAAAAGAGGAGGTTCGGATGGTCGCGGTTTCGACGCTTAAAATCATCTTTCTGGTCATTCTGGCCCTGGCCCTGTTCCGGCTCGTCCGGATCCTGATCCAGAAGGAAAAGGAATCCGTGCTCCGGGCCGTCATCATCTGCGCCATTCTGGGCGCGATCCTCTACGGGCTTACGACCGTGAAGACCGAGAAGGTTTCGCTGTCGATCGGCCAGCTCAAGCGCCTCATCTTCCCGAGCAAGGCCCAGGACTGGGAATACATCAAGGAGGAGGGGGTCCGTCAGGGATTGCCGATTGTTCGCTACATCTTCCCCGAACCCGGGCCGCGGCTCAATCTGACCATAGACCCCGCGGGCAACACCTTCAGCATCGTCGACGTCGGACCGGTCAATGCCGTCCTCGAATACCTCGGCCTCCCCCCCGTCGAGGAGGGCGTCTCGGAACTGTCGTCGATCACGGGATCCACTCTCAACATCAACACCTATCGCTGGGATGATTATCCCAAGGGCATCCTCATCATCGAACGCGGCCTGTGCCGGAACATCGACAACCTCGAAACCTATCACTGCATCACGAACATCACGATCCGGGGGCGCGGCTGATGCTTTTTTTTTGACAAAGGGCGGGCGTTTCGACTAAAGTACTGCTTTTGATCCCTCGAACATGAACGCGACAGCGTCCGCCACCCTCGTCCTGGCCGTTATGGTCGCGGTCTACATCGCGGCCAAGCTTTTCAAGGTCTCGACCGAGCTGTCCCTGTTCGCGGCCGCCCTGGCCGGAGCGCTGGCCGGCGGGGCCGGGATTCCGGCCCGCCACATCGCCGAGGGCGCCTTCACCTACTTCGACATCATCCTCATCTTCGTCACGGCGACCCTGTTCATGAACCTGCTCAAGGACTCGGGCGGCGTCGCCTTCGTCGTCCGGTCCGTCATACGCCGTTTTCACCGCCGTAAGTCCGTCCTGTTCGCCCTGTTCGCCGTGCTTCTCCTCATCCCGGGCGCCCTGACCGGAGCGGGCAGCGTGACCGTCCTGGTCATGGGCGGGATGGTCGCGACCGTCCTCGGCTACATGGACCTCCCCCGGCCCCGGATCGCCGCCATCATCTTCGTCATCGCCGGATTGAGCGCTGCGGCTCCCCCGGTCAGCCTGTGGGCCATGCTGACCGCCGCCGGCGTCAATATGCCCTATGTCGGGTTCTTCCTGCCGCTCCTCATCCCCTGCGTCCTGCTCGCCATGGCGACGATCTTCTGGCTGGGCCGCAAAGCCAAGCCCGTCAACCTCGACCTCGCCCTGCGCGAGCTTCCCGAGCCCCCGGCCGGGATGAACTGGCTCCGGATCGTCCTCCCCTTCCTGGCCTTTCTCGTCCTAGTCGCGGCCGGCCGCGTTTGGCCGTTCTCCTTCCCCATCCTCGGCCTCCCGCTCATCTTCGCCGCCGCGGCCGGATTGACCGTCGCCCTGTCCCCGATCCGCCTCCCCGTCCTCGAGATCGCGCGGCGGACGGTCGCCCAGCTCCTGCCGCTCATCGGGACCCTGACCTGCGCGGGAATTCTCGTCCAGATCATGACCTTGACCGGGGTCCGCGGGCTCATCGCCGTTACCGTCGTCACCCTTCCCGTCATCGTGGTCTATTTCACGCTGTTCGTGACCCTTCCCGTCTCGGAAGCCGTCCTGATGTGGGGGGCGGCGCCGGTCCTCGGTGTCCCGCTGGTTCTCCTCTTCAACACGCTCAACCTCAATCCGATCGTCGCCCTGGCCGGGATGAGCGTCATCTGGCCGCTCGGCGACGCCATCCCGCCCACGGCCATCATCGGGCGGCTGACGGCGGATACGATCGGTATGAAAGAGTCCTACGGCAAGTTCCTCAAGGAATGCCTGGTCCCGGCCCTCCTGATCGCGGCGGTCGGGACGTTGATGGTCGTCTTCAGCAAGAAACTGGCCTTCCTCACGGTGTTCTGATGATCGTCACAATTCTCTACTATCTTCTGACGGCGGCGGTGGCCGCCCTCCTCGTTTGGAATATCGTCAAGAGCCGCAAGTGGCAGGACGAGATTCTCTATGTCATCGTCCTCATCCCCTTCCTGCTGCGGCTCCTGAGGTTGAAATGAGGCTGAGAAAAATCGCGATCGGGGTTTTCGGCCTCGCCCTCCTCTTTTTCTCCGGGACGAGCTTCTACCGCAGCAGGCACCTCAAGGAGCCCGTCGTCGCCGGCGCCGGGGTCGCCAAGGTTGCGAGGCTCGGCGACTATTTTGAGGGAATCCGCGGGACGACCAACGATGCCAACGTTTATGTCCTGGAAGGGACGGAGCCGGGCGGGACCATCCTCATCCTGGGCGGCTCCCATCCCGAAGAACCGGCCGGACGTCTGGCGGCCTGGATCCTGGCCGAACAGGGCGTTGTCCGAAAGGGCCGCCTGTTGGTCGTTCTCTCCGCCAACCGGAGCGCGACGACGGTGACGCGGCTGGGCGGCGCCTACCCGCCCGATTTCTCGATCAAGACGGACTGGGGCGAGCAAACCTTCCGAATGGGCGACCGCTGGTCGAACCCGCTCGACCAATGGCCCGACCCCGAGGTCTACGTCCATTATCCGAGCCGCCAGGAGCTGGCTTACGTCGACATCCGAAACCTCAACCGGGCTTGGCCGGGACGGCCCAACGGAACGCTGACCGAGCGGACCTGCACCGCCCTGACCGAGCTCATCCGCCGCGAGAAGGTCGACATCGTCATCGACCTCCACGAGGCCGAGCTCCAGTACCCGGTCATCTCGACCATCGTCGCCCACCAGAAAGGGCAGGACCTGGCCGCGATGGCCTCGATGATGATCTCGGGCTCGGAAGGGTTCAACATCGGCGTCGAGTACTCGCCCCTGTCCCTTCACGGCCTCTCCCACCGCGAGATCGGCGACAACACCGACGCCATCTCGCTCCTGCTCGAGGCGCCCGAGCCCTTCCTGGACGCGACGCGGGGCCGGACCGGGACCGATCTGCTGTTGACCGGCCGCGATCCCTTCATCGTCAAGGCCGGCCGGCACGGGCTGCTGTTCGAGAAGATCGACGAGAATGGTTGGCCGATCGACGTCAGGGTCGGCCGCCATACCTCGGCCATCCTCCAGATCCTGGAGACGTGGTCGGGGGACAAGCCCGAGCGGGCCATCGTTCTCGAGGGCATCCCGCGCTATGAGGAAGTCATTGCCAAGGGGATAGGCGCGTTCCTGCGCGACCCGGCAAAAGCGGATCCCAAGTCGCTTTACTTCGAATAGACGTATCCCGTCCTTAGATATCCATGGAACCCAATCCCATCTCTTTTATATGCCCGTATCTGTTCGCAGGAACCGTTAGTCGTATAGACCCAATCGCCATATTTGTGCCCGAACAATCTACACAATAATCGCATAGCCGTGTCTTCTCCCCAATGTATCGTTTTCTTATAAGTCTAACAGTGATTATACAATCTGTATAAAGCGGAGAATACATACTGTATCCTTCTGTATAAGAAGTTCTCCTGTTCTTCTGCTAACTTGTCCAATGCCTTTCATTTCAACGCGCTACCTCCTTCTACCGCGTCAGGTCCCTTCGGCTTATACATTCTGTATAAGCCGAGTCAAAGGCCATCGACCGGGCTGCAAACACCGCGCCCACCCTTTTTCAATACACAAATGCACATCATTTTCCCCCCGTTCTTTCGATGAAATGATAATACCGCCGGATGATAAAGTCAACCCTTCGACTCCCCGGCATGTATGCCGGTACTCATGAACCGTTACCGGTTCATGAGTATTGAAAGGCGGGGCTCCGATTTTAAGCCCCGCCTTTCAGGGCGGGGTAGCGTCGGCGAACGGGTCAATCTTGTAAGGGCAAGATCATCGGAATACACAATTTCATACCCAGGCTTAAAAGCCCCGGGGTTTTCTATCATGATTGATAATTATTTCTCTTGCTCCAGCCGTACTTTTAACAAGAAAGCCGTATCTCTCTTGAGATTGGCTTTAGCCCACGCTTTTTGCTTATCGTCCACGAGTTCGCCGATACCGGCCAGAATACCGCGGTCACTTATGGATTCGATAAACTTCACGCATTTCTTCAAATACTCCTTAAAATCCATTTTTGTTCGTTTTTCCACCATTTCTTTATTTATGGGCCAGCGATTTTTCAAAAAATGCCAGACGTCAAAGATATCCCGATTCGCCGTCTTGGTTCGTTCCAGCATAGCGACCAGCTTATGGCTGAACACATCTTCTTTGACCATGATAAGCATGGATACGCCCAGGTAGCTCTTCAGTTCGTAGCGGGAGCCGAAATTCCTCCGATTGATCTCCACTTTGATGTTTGGCGCTTTCTCGTCATAGGAAAGCAGGAAGAACAAAGTGTTTCGCTTTATATATTTCTCTTTGATGGTTCCGAATTGTCGAAGGATATTTTCCGCCTGCTGAAAAACAAGATCTTCTTTGACTTCGTTGAAAAGATCGAAATCGAGGTCAAGCGAAAAGCGGCCCAAATCATAGAAGAAGTGAGCGGCGGTGCCGCCTTTAAAACCTAAAACCGGACCGAGTGAAGTATCGGTATAAATGTCTTTCAGTATTTGAAGCAGGATTGTTTTATGGATGTTTCGATCAAGCATGTCAAACCAGTTTAAAATATGAATCCAATCTTTTTGCCAGAGCTTTATTGGCATAGATGGGCAGGATTTCCAGGCATTTATTCCAATCGATGGAAGACAGATTATCAAAATGATAATTCGTATTCAGATAGAGCGTATCCAAAAAAGCCCTTTCCTTGGATGCGATTGAGTAATAAACCTTGATCTCGACGCCCAGAGAATTGGTCAGGACCGAATCTTTTAATCGGCGAAAAACGTAGGCCCCTCCATCGCAGGATATTTCTCGGGTTAAATAGCTGGCCACGAAGACCTGATCGTAATGCTGAAATATTACGCCTTCTTTGGCCAAGACCGTTTCGAAACTGATATAGGCGGGAGTAAAGATTTTGTTAGCCAGTTCCAAACGGTCATAATTTTTATCCTTGGCGTAAACGCCTCGGCGGATGGGATAAAGCTCCCTGTTCTTCACATAGTAGCTAATCCGCCTTCGAAGCAGAGAGGGATTGGTTTTTCCGGAAGCTAAAAGAATGTCTTTAAAAGTAAAGACGGTGTTTCCACCTCGAAGAATGTTTAAAAGACCGGCTTTTTCCATAGATAAGAACCAAAGGTTACATCTATCGTCACTTTTAGTTTAAATTAATCTTTATAAAAGTCAAGGCCTCGACTCCACGGCATGAATGCCGGTACTCATAAGCCGTTTCCGGTTCATGGGTATTGAAAGGCGGGGTAGCGTCGGCGAACGAGTTAAGGCCTTGATTCTTCTGGGATTTGCGTCTCCAGATTAGCCGGAGTTTAAGCGCGATATCCAGAAAGCCATCCTGCTGATTACGAATCCGTTCCAGCTTTCCCGGTGTGGGTTCCTCGATCAAGTGCCTTATTCGGCCATGCCCACCCTGTGATTTCTCCTGTTACGCCCAACGTTGAGGCTGAGGCGCGCCGACAGGCGACGCCTCCAGCCGCTTGTTGGCCACAGTCCCATCGTTGATTCAGCAATTCCTCAACTGTCACTACGATGTCATTGGCAATCTTACGTAGAAGAATCGGCGAAATGTCGCGTCCAGAATGTATGGGCACCGTCGTACCACGCCCGTCTGCATGACGGAACTGCTTGTGCGATCCGCGTTGCCTCGTTTCAACAAATCCGCGTGCCGTAAGCAGTCAATTACCTCGCGCGGTTTAAGTACGGGAAGCCGACCCATGACGGTGCTATCGCGTCCCAATCGAGACGATCTGCGTGCCGACAAACTCGCCTTCCGTCTGCGGCTCGCCTTCTTCCGCCAGCATCTCAAGCACTTCGCGAAGATTTGCTCCCAGTTCGTCAAGCGTTGCGCCCTGGGAATGAG
>JALHUR010000111.1 GCA_022867325.1 Candidatus Aminicenantota bacterium
GGGCCTGCGTCATAGAAGTGGGGTAAATCATGCGACTCGGGACTCCCAGTAGTCTTCGAGCCGGTTGGATTTCATCACGCATCGCAAGGCGATGATGGCGTTCGCTCCCCGGACGGTCCATTCCATTCCCGATTGCTTGAGACGCTGGCCGATGACGGTTTTGCACCCCGCCTCGATGACGCCCGAGCCGACGAATAATTCTTCCGCTCGGAACTTGGCATAGCGCATCCGTTCCTTGTTCTTGTCGAGGTATTGGATTTCAGCCTGCGCGGCCTTCTTCAGGTCCGGATCGACAGGCAGGTGCCGACGAGCGTGGAGGATGATCTTTTCGACCCGTCCCGCGTCTAACAGCGCCCACTGCCGGCGACGTTCTCGTTCCATCCTCTTCTCGTTCGATCCGAAAAGGATCCGGCATAAGCCCGAGAGGTGTTCGCGGGCGTGATAAAGATCGATGATCGAGATGGCTCGAGGGAAGTGCATCTCGGCCAGATTCTTCACCCACTCCGCCCCATCCCCCAGGACAACCACCTTCCGGACCCGCGCCAGACCCCGCCGCCACGCCTCCCCATAAATCCGCCAGCCGAACGTTTCGGCCGTCTCGATCGCACCGACGAAGCTCGTCGTGTCCGGATCCCGGATCGGATACCCCTCCTCGTCGACCGTCGTCTGGGTAAAAACGCACCCGAGCTTGGCCTCGCGGGTTTTGGCCAGACCATCGGCTCGCTTGCCCTTGACCCCGGCCAGCTCCCCCCGCGTCATCGGCACCCCGGTCCCGTCGTAGCTGACGTACATCAGGGGAATGTCCTTCTCGGGTTCCGGACCGTCCTCGGCCAGCCTCCGTTGCCGTTCCTCCTGGCTCCAGGTGTCCATCTCCTGACCGATTCGCTCGGCCACCCGCTCGACGTCCTTGGCGCTGACCTCAAGTCCGGCATAGATGCGGAGGTCGTCGCGTCCGTCTTTGAACGTCGATTGACTCCCGGCTCGGGCCATCATCCGCCGTAAGCCCGGGGACCGCGTTGTCCCAACCACGTCCAACGCCTCATCGCCCGGATAACGCGTCGCCCGACAGGCGGGACACTTAAACATCGACCGCTCATAGGCCACCGGCCCCAGGATCGTCAATAGTTCCTTGCCCCGCACCCCCTGGCTTTCCATGCGCTGGCCGCAACGGCAAAGAACCGTCTCCTCTCTCCGCCCCGATCCCGCCTCGGCCAACATCCGGGCCAGAACTTTGGCCCCGCAGGCCAGCACCGCCACCCGCAAGGCCGACTCCATGGCCTCGAGGTCGACCTTCCCCGACTGGGCGGCCGTCTCCAGAAGCCGTTTTACTTCCCGGTCTTGCTCAACCCGGATTTCAAGCGTTTTTTTTCCTGTGCGGTCGTCCGTTTCCGTGCCCCCATCTGCGAGGTGACCTCCATGTACTCCCCACAAAGAGCCTGAAAACGTTTGTAGGCGGCGACATCGGCCCGGGCTTGTTCGACGGCCTCGGCCGAGGTCAATCGTTGACTGACGGTCTTCCCTCCTTCCGATCGGGTCCAGATATAATAAGGACCCTGGCGGGTCAGTTCCTTGGATCCTTTGCGTCGGATTTGAAAAAACTGTTCTTGGACTGTTCCTCGGCGCATCGAGTCGATCGACCGGATCTCTTCGAGGATGGCAAGACGGCGAGCTTCGAGTTGTCGGATATCCATCGGGGCCTCCATATTGTAGTGTTGTAACTACAATATCACGACCCCCGACAGATGTCAAGCCCCCATCCCCACTTCTATGACGCAGGCCCAAGTCCATCTTATCGTTTGCCGTGAGCTCTGAATATCGAGTATAGTAGAAACATGACAGCATCCATACCAGCAATCGTCAACCCGATTGTGCTCGCCTGGGCAAGAAAAGAGAGTGGCTACAAACCGGAGCCAGTGGCCAAGCGGTTGAATGTGAAACCGGATCGCCTGCTGGCCTGGGAATGCGGTGATTTAAAACCCAC
>JALHUR010000112.1 GCA_022867325.1 Candidatus Aminicenantota bacterium
CGAAGTGTCGTCAACAGCAAGACTTGGCCGAAAGACAAGGATTATCGTCGCGGCCGGGCTCTTTGTCCTGGCCATCCTGCCCATCGTCCTGACCGAGTTCCCGCCCTCATCCGACCTCCCCCAGCACATCGCCCAGGTCAGGCTCTTCCTCGATACACTAAGATCTCCCGGCGGCCCCTACGTCATAAAATGGCTTGCCCCGAACAATCTCATCTATTCATTGATCCTCATCCTCTGGTCCGTTCTGCCCGTCGCCTATGTCGGGCCGGCCGTTCTCGTTCTTATTGTTTTCCTCTGGATCGCGGCCATCTTTCTTTTTGCGGCCGGGAAAGGCCGGTCGACCGAGGCGGCGATCCTTGCCTCCCTCCTCGTCTTCAACCAGTCCTTTTATTGGGGGTTCCTCAATTTTATGACGGGATTTCCCGTCTTCGTCCTTTGGTTCGCCCTGACGACGAAAGATCCGGGGCATCGCTCCTGGAAGCTCTATGCCGGGCTCGTCGGGACATCCTTTCTGCTTTATGGAAGCCACGCGCTCTGGTTGGCGGCGGGAGGCGCTTGGCTCGTCCTCATCGGCTTGCTCAAGAGAATCAAGGTGAAGGAATTCCTTTTGAGAGTGGCGACTCTCGTCCCGTGCGGCCTGGTCGCGCTTCTGTGGTATCCCCGGATGTCCTTTTCGCGGGCCGCCTCGGGGTTTGACGTCGCCCCGCACTGGTCGCCTCTTTTCGTCCGCTTGTCCTCGTTCGTGGACGCGGCCTTCGGGGGGATCCGGGGCCCCGTAGAGATCATGGTCTTCGTCTTCCTTTACGGTTGGTGCGGACTCTCCGTCTGGCAGAACAGGAAGCGGCTCGGGGGCCTCATCGACAAGGACATGCTGGCCGCGGGCGGCTTCTTCCTGGCGATCGTCACGATCGCCCCCGACAAGTTCATGAACACGATCTTTTTCGGCTCCCGATGGTTCCCCATCGCCATGATCTTCCTCCTGTTGTCTTTGCCGGTCCCTTCGATCCGACGACTTTCGGCGAAGGCAGTCGTCTTAACGATCGCAGCCGCTTTCTTCTTGATAACGGCCATCGCCTGGCATAAATATGGAACCGAGGACCTGTCCGGATTCCGGGAAGGCCTCGACCGGCTCCCCGCCTCGTCCCGGGTGTTAGGATTGGACCTGTTCAAGGAAAGCGAGATCATCAAGGGGCGCCCTTTCCTCCAGCTTTTCGCCTATGCCCAGGTCTTCAAGGGCTGCGAATTGAACTTCTCCTTCGCCGAGCATTATTCGGGCCTTGTCGCGTACAAGAACAAAAGGCAAATCTCCTGGACGCCCGGGCTGGAGTGGTTTGCGGCAAAGGTCAAGAGGGCCGACTTCGCCTTTTTTGATTATGTCTTCGTCAACGGTCCGGAGGCGGACCACAAAACCCTTTCCTCTTTCCGTGAGCTGTCCCCCATGACCCTTTCGGGCCGGTGGCGGCTGTATAAAGTGAGGCGCTGAGCGATCGGTCTTTTCGGCCCGGAAGATTCTAACAGGAGTTTATGTTCGAACGAGCCTGCGCCTTTTCCGCGCCGCAGGCCGGTGACTCATTTTTTCCGGCCGAGCAGCCCCCTGCAATAGCTCAGATTGAATTGGGCCTGGGATTTTTCCGTCGCGTCCGCCGCAAGGGACAGGCATCGCTCGAAATAGGGAAGGGCCCTGGCGTATTCTCTTTTCAGCAGAAAATGGTTCCCCATGTAGTCCTGGACCTTGTAGTTCGTCCGGTAAGTCTCTTCGTGCTTAAAGAAATCGGCATATCTGGGCGCGGTGAGCCCGTATGAGCTCGCGCTGAGGGTGAACTGGACTTTGTTAACGGCCCCGATGGAAACACCCAGCAGGAGGACGGCTAATCCCTTGAGGAGGGGCTTAGCCAGCCCCCGGGGATCGAACTTTGGCCCTTTTACGCCGGTTGTTGTTTCCGATCCGATGCTCGGTCGGGACTTCATGTACCGGACGGCCAGAAAATAGCACGCGACGGCCAGAAAAAGGCCCGCCAGAATGTCCGTGATGTAGTGATCGCCGGTATAAGTGATCGCAAAAAGGATAATAAGGGTATAGAGATAGAATAACAGCGCCTTCCATCGGTAGAGCCGCCAGAGGAGAAGGCTGGAGAGGAGGGGGAAAGCCGCGTGGAGGGACGGCATGGCCGCGATCGGATTGGTGTCGAATCCTGTGCTGAGGTCCGGTATCGCAA
>JALHUR010000113.1 GCA_022867325.1 Candidatus Aminicenantota bacterium
GAAAAAAAGTAAATATCCCCGCGGCAAGCCGCGGGGCATTAGGAGCGCAGCTTCAAGGCCAGCTGCGCAGGCCCTTGCTCTAGTTCGCGATGATGCTTGATATACTTGTCCACCACGTCTCGAGTCATCCGGTCTCCGACCGTACGGGCAAAATATCCATCTTCCCACAGCTCCCCGCCCCACAATTTTCTTTTCAAACTCGGGAACTCGCGAAACATACCACGTCCGCTGTTGCTCTTTATAATCCTCACGACCTCCCCGATCGATCGCAAGGGTGGAAATGAAACCAGCAGATGGATGTGTTCTTCCATGATCTCCATTTCTAATATTTCGATGTCGTACGCCTCGCATATTTCCCGAATCATCTGCATCGCTCGTTCCCGGACTTCCACCCGCTCGAAGATCTTCTTCCTGTATTTCGGGCACCAGACCAGATGATAGCATGTGTCGTAGACCGAATGACTCGTCCTTCGCAATGCCACACATTTACTTTAGCATATCAACGAGCAAGGGCCTATGCGGATAAGGGGGACTTTCCGGTCCCCCTTATAACCCCCTCGGAAAGGCATGAATTCATCCCCGCGGCAAGCCGCGGGGTATTCTTCAAAGGCTTCGATAAACCGACGCCTAAATTTACCGGCATTTTATTCGATTAGATCCGGACCCCGACCCCGGCCCGCAGGACGAACCCGTCCAGGATCCCGGCGTTGACGAGGAGGACAACGTTTTTATGGACGGCCGCCGCTATTCCGAACTCGAGCTGGACGAAGGGGAGGACCGACGGGATGGAAAAATCCTCGCCCTCGGCCTCGGCTTGATCCTTGAGCTCCTTGCCGGTCTTCGATTCCGACCCGGCATAGTGCTCGGGGACCTCTCCGGGAGGGTTATAGTCGCCCACATACTCATAGGAAAAGACGGCCTTTTCCAGGGTCGAGCCTCCGGTCAAGCCCAGGCCGAAAACGATGAAAGGCCGGACTTTGGAACCGGGCGAGAACTCCCAGCGGGCGTTGGCCAGAAAGGCCAGGGGCTTGAGCCGCAAGTCCCCTTTCGCGCTCCCTATCATGTCGCCGGTCTTGTGGGTGACGTCATCCTCGAGTCCCATCTTGATTGAAATATCGGTCAAGAACACCCGCATGTTGACTTTTTCCAGGGCCAGGCCCACGCTGAAAGCGGTGTCGTTGCCGGCCGGAAACCAGCGGACGTCGAACCCCCAGTTATCGCCCCCCGAATTGAAGGTGAGGTCCTGGGTATAGGACGTCTGCTGGCGATGGGGATGGTCTTTATGGGTCTCCTCCAGGAATTTTTCCCTGAGATCGGTCTTGATGGCGTCGCTGATGGCCCCCTCGATGGCGGATTTCATGAGATCCAAGGTCCAATGCCCGTAGTGGAATCCGACCTCGAAATGGCCCTGGGCCCGGAGCCCGGCCGAGGGATAAAGGGCGAACAGGACGGCCATCCCTAGAAGAAGAAAACGCCTCTTCCTGGTCATGATTGCCTCCCTCGAAATTCTTCGTATGTCCCGTATTTTACTAAACTTTCCTTAGGACAACAAGCCAAGTCGGTTAGAACCGGAATTCCTGGGACACGATACCGAATCAAGAGATTCGGTTTATGTCCCGGAATTCCCCCCAAATCGGGAACCCTCTTATCTTTATTTTCGTATTAAAGAAAGATATGATGTTTTTTCCCGCCTTGAAATACGACTCTGCTCAGGAGGCCCCATGATCAAATCCCGTCTCAAGCCGATTCTCATCGCGGCCGCCGCCCTGTGTCTGACGGCGCCGCCGTCCCGTCTCGGCGCGGAGGACAACCTCCACCGCGTCTGGGCCGTCAAGGACTGCGCCGTCGTCATGCCCTCGGGCGCGCCCTTGGCGAAAGCGAACGTCGTCATCCGCGACGGCCTGGTCGAAGCCGTCGGCGCGGGTATCGCCATCCCCCCCGACGCCGAGGTCATCGACGGAGCCAAACTCACCGTCTATCCCGGGCTGATCGACGCGGCCGGGCAGTCCCTGATTAAGTTTCCCGAGGAAAAATTCGATCAGGCCAAATACTACAGCGGCGAGTTCAACGACAAAGACAGAGGGATCAGTCCGGAGGTCCGCGCCTACGATCTAATAAGCCTCGGCAAAGCGACCCTCGAAAAATACCACAAGCTCGGGATCCTGGCCGCGCTGGCCCTGCCCGACAAGGGCATCCTGACCGGGCAGGCGTCCTTCTTCGTCCTGAGCGACCCCGACAAGGCCAAGTCCCTCGTCCTCAAAGATTGCGCGCTCGGGGTAGGCCTCCTGGCGTCTTCCTTTCCCGTCTACCCCTCCTCGCTGATGGGGACGGTCGCCTTCCTCCGCCAGGAATTCTCGGACATCGCTTACTACGGCCTCCAGTCCAACCGCTGGCGGAAGGAGATGAAAGGCAACCTCCGGCCGGCCTACAGCGCCAGGTTCGACATCATGGGGCCCTTTGCCTCCGGCGCCAAGCCCGTCGTCTTTTTCTGCCGCAACCAGCACGACATCCGGCGCGGCCTGGACCTGGCGGCCGAGCTCAAGCTCGATTTCTTCATCTGCGACCTCGGCGGCGAGGCCTCCGAAGTCATCCCCGAGCTCAAGCAAGCCCGGGCCCGCGTCCTGTGCACGGTCGCCTTTAAAGTCCCCGGCACCAGCCTCTACGCCCAGCGCGGGAAGGCGGAACGGGAGAAGGCCGAAAAGGAAATCTACCCCCGCAACCCGGCCCGGCTGGCCGAAGCGGGCGTCCCGTTCGCTTTCTCATCCTTCGGGACCGACGATCCCAAGAGCTTCATGGAAGGAGTTCTCAAGGCCGTCGAGGCCGGGCTCCCCAAGGACAAGGCGCTGGCCGCCCTGACCGCGACGCCGGCCGCCTTCTTCGGGCTCGAGGGAGCCCTGGGGTCCGTCGTCCCGGGCAAGATCGCCAACCTGGTCCTGGCCGAGGGCGATCTTCTGGCCAAGGACGCCAAGGTCCGGATGGTCTTCAGCGACGGGACCAAGGTCGAGTTCAAGGAAGCCAAGGCCGAGGCCGGCGCCAAGCCGACCGTCAACGTCAGCGGGAAGTGGGACGTCACGGCCGAGGGCGCCCCCACGCTGAGCCTGGAGCTCACCCAGGAAGAGGGCGTCGTTTCGGGCAAGCTGGCGACGCCGTTCGGGATGTTCGACTTCACGGGCGGCACGGTTTCAGGGAATCAATTCAGCTGCGAGATCAGCCTCTCCGTCGGCGGACAGCAGATCGACCTCTTCATCTCGGGCGAGGTCGAGGGCGACGCCATGCGCGGCACGATCGTCCAGGGCACGTCCGGCTCGATCGAATTCAGCGCGAAACGGATTCCCGCTTAGGAGGACCCGCATGAAAACCAAAATCCTCGTCTCGACCCTCCTGGCCCTGGCCGCGGCGGGACTGCTGACCGGTCTCCCCGCCGCGCCCAAGGACCTTCTCCTCAAGAACGGACACATCCTCCCGGTCGCCGGCCCCAACCTCGACGGCGACATCCTGATCCGGGACGGAAAGATCGTACGGATCGGACCCGGCCTCCCGGCCGGCCTCGATATCGAAGTCATCGACCTCGGCGGCAAATGGGTCATGCCCGGGATCATCGATTCGCACGCCCATATCGCCCTCGAGGGCGACGTCAACGAGATGGGCGACCTGATCACGGCCGAGGTCGACGTCCGCGACATCATCAACCCCCAGGACATCAACATCTACTACGCCCTGACCGGCGGCGTCACCTCCATCCACACCATGCACGGCTCGGCCAATCCGATCGCCGGCCGCGGCGTCGTCCTCAAACTGCGCTGGGGGGCCAAGGCCTCCGACCTCAATTTTCAGGGCGCTCCCCTGACGAGCAAGTGGGCATTGGGCGAAAATCCCAAGCAGACGAACGCCATGATGCCGGGACGGACCCGCTATCCCCGGAGCCGGATGGGTGTGGAAGCCTCGATCCGCAAGGAATTCGACTTAGCCAAAGACTACCTGAAGGCCTGGGACGAGTATGAACGGAAAGTCAAGTCGGCCGCCAAGGCCAAGCAGCCGCCGCCGCTCCCGCCCAAGAAGGACTACCGGCTCGAGGGCGTTGCCGACATCCTGAAAGGCAAGCTTTGGATCCGCTGCCACGCCTACCAGTCGGAGGAGATGCTCTCGATCATGAAGCTCTGCAAGGATTACGGCGTCAAGCTCGTTTGCTTCGAGCACGGCCTGGAAGGCTACCGGATCGCGGACGAGCTCAAGGCCTACGGCGTCGCCGTCTCGACCTTCGCCGACTTCTGGGCGTATAAATGGGAGGCCTACAACACCAACCCTCACGCCGCGGCCCTGATGGCCAAGCGCGGCGTCCTGGTCGCCATCAATTCCGACGACGCCGAGAGGATGCGCCATCTCTTCAACGACGCGGCCAAGACCGTGCGCTTCGGAGGCCTCAGCGAGGCCGAGGCGATCAAGACCCTGACCCTCAACCAGGCCGTCATCTGCGGCATCGACAAGTGGACCGGGACGCTCGAGGCGGGCAAAGACGCCGACATGGCCGTGTTCAGCCGCCATCCCCTCGATCCCTACACGGTCTGCGAAATGACCGTCGTCGACGGGAAGATACTCTTCGACCGCGCCAAGTACCTGGAGGAGCGCAAGAAAGCCGAGGAGGAAAAGAAGAAGGAGGCCGAAGCCAAGGCCGCCAAGGATAAGAAAGTCGGAGGGGAGGTTTGACCATGAAGAAGTCCATCGCGCTCGCAGTCATCGCCTTCGGGCTGTCGTTCGGCCCGACCCTCCGGTCGGCCGAGCCGGCCCGGTTTCTCATTAAAAACGCGGCCATCGTCCCGATGGCCGGTCCCGTCATCGACAAGGGCGATATCCTGATCGAGGACGGCAAGATCAAAGCCTTAGGCAAAGGCCTGTCCGTTCCGGAAGGGACGCCGGTCCTCGACGCCGCGGGGCTCACCGCCTATCCCGGCATCATCGACGCTTTCTCGCACTACGGGCTGGTCGAGATCGGGGCGATCGCCTCGACCGCCGACGTCCGCGACCTGGGCAAGGAGAATCCCGAGCTGCAGGCCGGATGGGCCATCAATCCCCATTCGGTCCACTTCGGAACGGGCCGCGTCAACGGGACGACGGCGGCCCTGGTCGCGCCGTCCGGCGGAACCTTCCCCGGCCTGGCCGCGCTGGTCAAGATGGACGGTTGGACGTTCCCCGAAATGGCCGTCAAGCCGGTGGCGATGTCCTTGATCAATTTCCCGATGACGCCGCGGCCGTCCCGCGAGGGAGGCAGCGTCCAGAAGGAGACCGGGGACGAAGTGACCTCGAAGCTCGTCGACAAGATCAAGGACTATCTCAAGGAAGCCCGGCGCTATCTCGAGATCAAGAAGCTCGCGGCCGCGAACCCGGCCGTCCGGCCGCCCGCCGCCAATCCCAAATTCGATGCCCTGGCCGCGGTCCTGGACGGGACCCTTCCCGTCATCGTCTCCGTCGAGAAAGCCAAGGACATCGAGCTCGCCCTCAAATTCATCAGGGAGGAAAAGCTCAATGCCGTCCTGCGCGGTTGCGTCCAAGGCTATAAGGTCGCCGACAAGATCAAGGCGGCCGGAATCCCGGTCAGTATCGACAGCCTTTACCAGGGTCCGTCCGAGCCCGAAGACGGCTATGACGCGCCCTACCGGAACGTCGTCGAGCTGGCCAAGGCCGGTATTCCGCTCTGCTTCTCGTCGGGCGAAGACCCGACAGCGGGCAAGGACATCACCTACCACGCCGCCAAGGCCGTCGCCTTCGGCCTGGACCGGGATGCCGCGCTCAGGGCTCTGACGATAGACGCCGCCCGCATCCTGGGCGTCGCGGAGCGACTGGGGAGCCTCGAGCCCGGCAAGGACGCCGACCTGTTCCTGACGACGGGCGACCCGCTCGACGCCCGCGCCGACGTCAAGCACATCTTCATCAACGGCAAGCACCTCGACCAGGCCAACTGGTGGGACCTCCAATACGAGAAGTGGAAGAACCGGCCGGAGAAGAAATAAGGACCTGGAACGGGAGCGGGACGCATTTTTTAGGAGGATTGATCTCAGTTGCAAAAAGGCTTATTGAAGCCGGGGTCGCGAGACGTGAGATCGGAGTGGAAACCGATGGCGGCCGCAACAAAGAGGAGAGGGTATGAAACCTGAAAAAATGATTATTGTCGGGGTTCTGATCCTGTTGTTATCATCGGCAGGCTTCTTGTCCGGAGAAACCTGGGTCGAAAAGAGGCTTACAAACAACTCCGGCAGCTCAGTCTATCCAACCGTTGCCGCCTCCGGCTCGAATATCTATGTTGTCTGGCAAGACCTCACGCCGGGTAATAATGAGATCTATCTGACGAAATCGACCGGCCTGGAGCCGGTTGCGCGCCGAACGGGTTTCTGATACCCTTGCCTCTTTGAATCCGCCGTCGGATTGAGGAGGCAGACACCATGAGAATTTTAACCGGCTTAATCCTGATCGGTTTCTTCGCGGCGCTCGGCGTCGTTTCGGCCCAGACCGGCCCCCAGAATCCCCGCATCCTTCTGAAGACGAGCAAGGGCGACATCACGATCGAGCTCGACGCGGCCAAGGCGCCGATCACGGTCAAGAATTTCCTGGCCTACGTGGACGCCCAGTTCTATGACGGGACGATCTTCCACCGGGTCATCAAGGGCTTCATGATTCAGGGCGGCGGATTGACTCCCGACTTCAAGGAAAAGGCGACCAAGGCCCCGATCAAGAACGAGGCCGCCAACGGCCTCAAGAACCTGAGGGGCACGATCGCCATGGCTCGGACCAATATCGTCGATTCGGCGACCTCCCAATTCTTCATCAACCACGTCAATAACGATTCCCTGAATTACCGCAACAACACGCCGGACGGCTTCGGCTATTGCATTTTCGGCAAGGTCGTTCAGGGGCTCGATGTGGTGGACGCCATCGCCGGCGTCAGGACCGGGACCAGCCAAGGCTACGACGACGCGCCCCGGGAGACCGAGACCATCCTCTCGATCCGCCGCGTCGAATCGAAGTAATCGGCTCCGGGCCGCAGCCTCGATCCTCGGCCGGCCGGGCTGGACATCGATGACCGATTGGATTTTTGCCTTTGTCCATCTTTTTCTTCTCCTGGGCGTCCTGGGCTACGCTTTCGTCTCGCTCGCCAAAGGCCAGGTCCTGCGTTTTCTCACGATCATCCTCCTCCTGGCCCTCTATTACCTTCTGGTGCTCCACAAGGCCGTCCGCAAGGAAATCGCCCGCAGGAGAAGCCTGAAGAAATAAACTTGTCAGGAGGTCCGACCATGTCGCGCAACCGATTTTTCGCCCTGTTCCTGGCCGCCGGCTGCATCCTGTCCGCTGTCGCGGCCGCGGAGACGACGCTCTCCCCCGACGTCCGGAAAGCCCTGGATTCGATCCGGCCCGCCAACCCTTACGAGCTGTGCCGGGCCATGGTCTCGAACGAGTTCGCCGGCCGGCTGACCGGGCATCCCGGTTACACGGCGGCCGCCAAGTGGGCCGCCGGAAAGTTTCGGGAGTGGGGGCTCCGGCCGATCGATCCCAAGACGGGCTACCTCCAGCCTTACCCTTCACCCTACACCCAAGTCGAAAAGGCCGAGATGGCTTTCCTCGTTCCCGAAGAGAAACCGGCGCCCGACGGGAGCCCGATCCTCAAGGAAATCAAGCTCGAGCTTCTGAAGGATTTCCTGCCCCTCTTCTTCACGGACAGCGGCGCGGTCACGGCCGAGGTCGTCTTCGCCGGCTGGGGAATCTCCGCCCCCGAGCTCAACTATGACGACTACGCCGGGATCGATGTCAAGGGCAAGTTCGTCCTCTGTTTCCGAGGCACGCCCGACGGCTCCGAGCGGTTCGAGTCCCATGACCAGCACCGGACCCGGATGGCGACGGCCCGGGACAAGGGCGCGGCCGGGCTCATCTACATCTACGCCGAGCCGGCCTCGAATCCCAACGGCGACCGGTTGTCCGGGTTCCTCCCGGCCCAGGTCAGCGAGAAGGCGGCCGACATTCTTTTCAAGGAGAAAAGGACGACCTCGGCCGACCTTCGCAAAGCCCTGACGGCGTTCCAGCGGCCCCTGTCCTTCCCGCTCAGCGCTAAAATCGCCTTGGCGGTGACGGCCCGACACGACGCCTCCGCGGTCGGATACAACGTAGCCGGCTATGTCGAGGGTTCCGACCCGCGCCTCCGCGGCGAATGCCTTGTCGTCGGCGGCCATTTCGACCACACCGGACTCCACTGCGGGATCCTCTTCCCCGGCGCCGACGACAACGCCAGCGGGAGCGCCGTCGTCATGGAGATGGCCCGGGCCTTCGCCCGGCTCGGCCGCAAGCCGCGCCGCTCCGTCGTGTTCGTCCTGTTCGGAGGCGAGGAGATGGGGCTGCAGGGATCCCACTATTTCGCCGATCACCTGCCGCCGGCCTTCGCCAAGGCGGACGGCATGTTCAATTTCGACATGGTCGGCGAGGGCGACGGCTCGAGCGCCATGTTCACGGCCGATGCCGCGAACTTCAAGGGGATGCTCGACGAAGCGGACGCCTTCGTCCGCACCCTCCGGCGCACGGGCACGATCGGACACGTCGGCGTCCGGAGCTCCGACTTCGCGCCCTTTTTCCTCAAGGGCGTCCCCTGCGTGTCTTTTTTCTCGAACGGGCCCCATCTCGCCTACCATCTCCCGGGGGATTCGATTTACCGGATCAACCCGGACATGCTGGCCGACGTCGCCCGCCTGGCTTTTCTCTCCGGCTACGCCTGGGCGAACCGCTGAGAGGTTGATTTTCAAAGAGAAGCCTCCTATAGTGGGGGGCGGATGACAATCGCCAAAGACGGCCTTAAATTTCTGCTGCCGGCTCTCGGGCTCGGCATCGCCTTTCTCGCGCTGGGCTGGTGGCCGGCGGCCGTTCCCTTCATCCTCCTCGCGCTCGCGTTCGGATTTTTCTTCAGAGATCCGCGCCGCGCCGTTCCGGCCGATCCGGGGCTCATCGTCTCGCCGGCCGACGGAAAGGTCCTGGCGGTGGAAAGCCTCGACGGCCTTCCCGAGCTTCCCGAGCTTCCCGGACGGTCCCCCCTCACCCGGATCACGATCTTCCTGTCGCTCCTGGACGTCCATCTGACGAGAGCTCCGCTCGCCGGCGCCGTCCGCGAAACCCGCTACACACCGGGACAATTCCTGCCCGCCTTCCGGGAAGAGGCGGGCCGCGTCAACGAGTCCAATGCCATCGTCCTGGACGGCCCGCGCACGACCGTCCACATCAAGCAGATCGTGGGGGTGGCCGCCCGCCGCATCAAGGTTTTCGTCCGCGCGGGCCAGCGCGTCGAACGCGGTGAAAAGATCGGGCTCATGTATTTCGGCTCGCGGGTCGAGCTGACCCTGCCCCCGTCCTGTCGAGTCCGCGTCGAACCCGGCGCCAAGGTCAAGGGCGGGATGACCGTCATCGCCGAGGAGACTTCATGAACGTCAAAATGAAGGTTCGGGACAGGGTCAGGACGAGCTATCGCGACATCTACCTCCTCCCGAGTTTTTGTTCCCTGGGGAATCTCTTCTTCGGCTTCCTGAGCCTGTTCTCGAGCTTTCGCGGGCGCTACGCCTGGGCCGGCTTCTGGGTCATCTGCGCGGCGACCATGGACGCCCTGGACGGCATCGTGGCCCGGTCGTCCCAGACCCACTCCGACTTCGGCCGGGAGCTCGATTCGCTGGCCGACTCCGTCTCCTTCGGCGCCGCGCCGGCCATTCTCCTCTACTTTTGGGGACTGCACGGGGCGCGGACGGCCGGCCTTTTTTTCTCGTTCATCTACCTGGCGGCCGGCGTCCTGCGGCTGGCCCGCTACAACGTCCGCTCGGCGGCCCAGCCCGACCGCCGCTTCTACACGGGCTTGACCATTCCCTCCTCGTCGATGTTCCTGTCCTCGATCGTCTTTTTCCACCCCCAGCCCCTCGACGACCGGCTATCCGTGCTCCTGGTCGCCCTGCTCGCCCTGTTCCTGGCCTTCTGCATGGTCAGCACCATCCCCTACCGGAATTTTATGAACTTCAACCTCCGCAAGCGGATCGACCTCCGGACGGCCCTTCTCATCGCCATCCTGATCAGCACCCTCATTTTTTATCCGAAGATCTTTCTGGTTTCATTCTTCACCGTCAATGTCCTGTCCGGGCCGGTCACCGCCCTGGCCAGGAGGTTCGGGCCCAAAGCTTTTCGTCGTTCCGCGAAGAAAGAAGTCTCTCTCAAGAAGGCGGACTGAGCGAGGCCCAGGCTCCGGCCCGATCATGATCGCCCGCAGGATCCCCCGCCGGCTTCTCGCCCTCATCCTCGGCCTGGCCGCTCTCCTCGTCCTCGCCGCCGTTTTACTGTTCAGGCCGGGCCCGCGAATCCGGACCGAGGCCGCCGTTCCCCGCCCGAAGGCCCCGCCCGCCCCTCTCCCGCGCCCCCACGCCGAATGGATCCGGCCGGGCTCGACCCTGGCCGATATCCTGTCCCGCCACGGCTTCAGCCCCTCCGAGATCGCCCGGCTCCGGGAGGACGTCAAGCCGGTCCACGACCTGGCCAGGCTCCAGGCCGGCCGGACTCTCCGCTTCTATCCGGGACCGGATTTGCGCATGATCGGGTTCGAATATGACATCGATGAGCTCCGCTTCCTGCGGGTCCTGTCAGAGGACGGACGGTACAAGGCCGAAGTCCGCTCCCGCCCCTATGTAGTTCGGAAGGCCTTCGTCTGGGGGACGATCGAGGACAACCTCATCTCGGCCGTCGAGAAGAGCGGAGAGACGCTTCCTTTGGCCTTGGGGCTGGCCGAGATCTTCGGCTGGGACATCGACTTCTACACGGACCTCCGGTCCGGGGACCCCTTCTTCATCCTCTACGAGAAGCGCTATATCGACGGCCGCTTTTCCGGCTACGGGAACATCCTGGCCGCGCGCTTCACGAACCGGGGCAAGGATTTCTGCGCGGTTCGATACGTCTACCCCGACACTAAAGCGGCCGATTATTTCGACCCCGCCGGCGGCTCCCTCCGCAAGGAATTCCTGAGGTCCCCCTTCAAGTTCACGCCCCGGGTCAGCTCCCGGTTCAGCTCGAGCCGGCTCCATCCCATCCGCCGCGTCCTCCGGCCCCATTACGGCGTCGACTACGCCGCGCCGATCGGGACGCCGGTCCAGGCCACCGCGGACGGAACGGTCCTGTTCGCGGGGGTGAACGGCGCCGCGGGCCGCATGGTTAAAATACGCCACGCCGGCGCCTATGTGACGATGTATCTCCACCTGAAAAGCGTGGCCGCCGGCATCCGGGCCGGCGCCCGCGTCGGGAGCGGGCAGGTCATCGGCGCCGTCGGCTCGTCCGGAGAGAGTACCGGACCCCATCTCGATTACCGGGTTCAATACCACGACCGCTACATCAATCCCCTGAGCTGGAGATTCAGCCCGGCAACGCCTCTGCGCACCGAGTTCCGGGACGATTTTAGCGGGACAGCCTCCCGCTACGGCTTCCTGTTCCGGGTCCCGTTCCTTTTCGGGCTTCGATTCTTCCTGTTCAGTCTTTTTTAGTCCCGCTCGACCCGTGGCTGGCGCCGGAGGAAGAACTCCCGTGCGACGAACTCCCTGAGCTATGGGAGGAATCCCTGGAGCCCATCGACGAGGATCCGTCCGACCAACTGCCCGAGGAATGGCTGGACCCCGAACCGAAGTCGCCCCTGAGGAGATGATCGGAGCCGCGCGAGGAAATCCCGGATTGGGGGCAGATGACCTGGTTGGAGCGGCTGTCGTAGCGGATCGAAACGCCCGCTCTCAAAGCGATCTTGACGTCGGGATTCCAGTCGCGGAACCGGAAGGAGACGCCCCCCCCGGCCCCCCGGCCGCCCGATCGCGGCGTGGGACGCCCGTCCAGCCCCGAGTCGCGCAGGACGGTCCGGATCGCGTCCTTGTCGAAGAAGGGCCGGGACGATCCGAGCCGCGTTCGGAGATCGACGGGGATGGAGATGGGTTTGACCGAACGGACCGGCCCTTGCCGGGGAGTCCCGATGAAGGAGTCGATAACCTTGGGGTCGCCCCGTTTGAAGGCCGCGATGAAGTCCTTGTAGATCCCCTTCATGTCTTTGGGCAAAGGCCTGACGACCTTGGGCGTTTTCCCCTTAAGCTGATCCTTGGTGATCGTAGTCAGAATCGTCTTTCCCGAAGGATTATTGGGATCCGGCCTGGGATCATAGTAATAGTTCCAGGGATAATACCCGCCGGGCCAGCCCCCATAAGACCAATACCCCATATAATCCCACCAGCCCCAATAGCCGCACATGTCGAAATACCAATCCCAGAGCGTCCACGGCCTCCAGGTTCTTTGGCCGAAATAGAAATCCCAAGCCACCCAGGCCGGGGCGAAGGCGGAGCCGGGGATCCACAGCCAGCCTTGCTTCTTATCCCAATGCCAGACCCCCAGGTGATAGGGAATCCAGCCCCAGGGTTCCTGGGGGACCCAGAAGAGCCGGCCGTCGAGACTGGCCCACTGTCCGCAATAATAAGGCTGCCAGCCCCCCCAGGGATAGCGATGGTCGTTGACGAACGGCCGCCAGACGTAGCCCAGGTACTGGTCCCAAATCCAATCGCCGTACAGATTGGAGTAATTCTGGGCGAAGTAGAAGATGGCCTTGGGCATCTTCTGGATGGGCTTGGGGAGCGGCGTCAGGCCGTCGTGGGTCTTCACGAAATTGGCGTTCAGGGACTTATTCCAGGCTTCAAACTCCGTTCCGTTGTGGAACTCGGCCTTGCGGAGGCTGCCGTCCGCGGCCACGACGGCGCGCTCGCCCGAACGGATATTCTCTTTGCCGGTCTTCTTCTCCGATGGCCCGAATAGAATCTCGACTTTTCCGTTGTCGACCTGGATGCCGGTCGAGCCGTCCGCGGCGGCCACGACTTGGGCAACGGCATGGTTTTTCATCTTGAGGGCCGCATTGGGCGTCAGAATCTGGAAAAGTTCCCGGCGATCGTACTCCGTGTACATGATGTAAGCGCGGCCCTTCTTCAGTACGATGTTCGAGACGTTGTCGAACGAGCTCAGGCTCGGCGCCAGGATGGTTTCGACCTTGAGCTCGGTGTCGTAATCCAGCCGGATCAGCGTCCCGTTGTCGAATTGGATCTCGCTCCTGCGGCCGTCCGAGGTCCGGATCGTATCGCCCGGCCCGATCGGCAGGTTGAGCAGAGCGGGCTCGCCCCGATCGATCCCCTCCCTGAAGACCAAGACGTCTTTCCCGTCGTTCCGGATATCGGCCATGGAGATATGGCCGAAATAGAAGTCCTTGACGTCCTCCGCCGCGGCCGGAAGGACGAGAAGGAGCCCCAGACACACGATTCCCCACAGGCCTTTTTTGTTCATCGTTCCGCTCCTTACACAGAATTCATTATACTTTTATGCATAAATTATGCCAATAACGACAGGGGGGGTGCCCCGGCGACGGGGATCTTCCTGTCCCGTTTATAGGACAGCTGTCCCGCTCCCTGTTGACCCATTCGCCGACGCTACCCCGCCTCTCAAGGCCGAGAGTCGAGGGGCAGAAGATCCACGGGCAAGAGCCTGTGGAGCTTCAGCCCTCATCGAGCCCCCCGAAAGCAGGGCTCGATGAGGGATTGACAGCCGTTCGGCCAAGTTCTTAAAATAGGGATGTGGAAACGGGACATCCTGATGAGCCGGTATAAGAATCCAGCCCCGACTGTCGACCTCATCATCGAGATGAAGAAATCCGACGGTAAGCCGGGCATCATCCTGATCGAAAGGAAGAATCCTCCCCCGGGCTGGGCCCTGCCCGGGGGGTTCGTGGATTACGGGGAGAGCCTCGAGGACGCGGCCCTCAGGGAGGCGCGGGAGGAGACGTCCCTGGACGTCGTCCTCGTTTCCCAGTTTCACACCTATTCGGACCCGGCCCGCGACCCGCGCGGGCACACGATTACGACCGTCTATATCGCCCGAGCCCACGGCCGGCCCAGGGCCCGGGATGACGCCAGGAATATCGGGATATTCGGGCCCGAAGAGATACCCGCCCGCCTGGCATTCGACCATGCCGGGATCATCGAGGACTACTACCGCGAAAAAAGAGGAGCCTTCCATGGTTCAAGACAACGAAAAAAAAGGGTCTAACAAAGAGTCGGAGCTCAGGGAACTGCGCAAGGTCTATGGACCGGTCGAGGCCGACGTCATTAAAAGCTTCCTGGAGAGCCAGGGAATAAGCTGTATCCTGCGAGGGCGGATGCTCCAATCCGTCATGCCCTATACAGTAGACGGGTTGGCCGAGATCAAGGTCCTGGTGGCCGAAAAGGACTTCGAAATCGCCGATCGCCTCCTCGAAAGCGCCAAGAAATTTCAGGAAGACGAGGAAGAAACCTAGGCGTCAACCTTGGAGGGGGAAGTCAAAAAGGAAGGACATTTTTTATTGCGATATAGAATTTCCATTGATCCCGGTCTTTCTCCGAGATGTTCCGGGCTAGGCCCAGTCCGATCATGGGACCGAGGATGCCCTTGATTTGGATTTCCATCCCATAGGAGGCCAGGCTCTTTCCCTTTTTCCATCCGGCCGAACCGCCCTCCCAGATCTTGGCCGCATCCAGAAAAGCCACCAGATTGGCGACGTTTTCGGGCAGCGGACAATGGAGTTCCAGGCTGCCCGTCAGAAGCCGGTTTCCCGGGTAATAGCTTTCGCCCCCCCGAATATAGATCTGATCCGAATAGGAGGAGATCCCGTCGGACGTGTAATACTTGGCCATTCCCAATCGCCTTTGGGGAGGGGCCGTCCCTTGCAGGACCCGCATGTCGGCGCCTAAATAGAGTTTGATAAAGTCTCCCAACACCGGCTGGATCTTGAAGGAGCTCAGATGGAAATAGTGAGATGAGAATTGTGTTCCCGACAGGGAATGATCATAGCGGTAATCCGCGGCCGCGCCGACCGCTCGACCTGGAAAGCCTTTATAGGGACGGATGTCCTTGACGTTGTAGGAAAAGGAAAAAGCGGCGACCCGGTAAGCGAGCGGCGGCTCCCCGCCGGCGCCCGCTCCGGACGCATCCGGATTTTCCGGAAACGAATTCTCAAGAATGACGCTCTTTTCATATCCGAAACCGAACGATAGGCGATGGGTCGTATAAGAGGCGTCATGCGTAAACGGCAGCGAGAGTCGAAGGCCGGCCGAGGTGATGCCTTCGTAGAGGCTTTTCTGATTCAGAAAGCGATAGGTGGTAACGTCCCCGTATCCGAAGCCGGCCGTGATGTCGAACAGGGTGGACCGGTTGAGCCAGCTCAGGGCGTAATTCGTGTTCGACAGCTTCTTGAAATCGAAAGCCAAGGCGGCCGTTAGAAAATTCTCTCCCAGCATATCCGCCCCGACTCCCGTCAAACCGAGAGTCAGCTTGTCCTTTATGACAGCCGGCAGCGGCAAGACGAGCAGGGGGCGAAAGGTGGATAAGGAATGAAACCGTCCCATGAAGCGCCCCGGAACATCCTTGGCTTCAACGACCATCGGGACGGCCGGCTGGGTCTCCTTCCATTTCAGGTAGTAATCCTGGAGCGTTCCGGGAAACGATTGCGGTTTGCGGCCGGGGTCCAGCGCAAAGGCTTCATTGGTCTGCCGCTGGGTTTGCCTGATCCCCAGCGCTTGTGCCGGCGCCGCCCAGTCGGTGATCAGAAGATAATTCGACTGGCGGGTCACCGCTTCTTTCAAGCCCGTATCGAGTCGCAGGCGCTCGACATTGGGCACCTCGCCCTCCTGGGAGGTATAAAGGATCTCCGCCGCGTTCTCGGGAGAAAACAGGGGAAACCGGCACAGGGCGGGCAGGGGCTTTTCATCCAGGGTTTTCGTTTCCACGTCCAAAACGGCGATGCCGCACCTTTTGCGGCCGGGATCGAGGAAAGAGGCGACGACCTTTGTCCCGTCGCGGGAAACGGACAGATCGGAAAAATATCTTTCGTCCTTGAAATCGGTCAATTTGTCCTGACGGGAGCCGTCCGCCCGGAAAAGATAGAAATTGGCGCTCAATCCCTCCTGCCGCACGAACACGATCCGGTCCGGATCGATAAAAACCGGATCTTGGGCCCGGGCGTTCCGGGTAACGGCCTTTTCTTTCCCGGTCCGGACATCCACCAGATAGATATCCGAGATCAGGGAGCCGTTTTGTCCGTAGTGCATCCGGCTGAAAACGATCCGCCGGCCTTCCCGATCGAACGAAAAATTGGGCTTGAGACCTTTGCGGGCCAGGATCCGCAGCCTTTGTGTCCCTTCGTCCCAGAGACACAGCTCAAGACTCGGAGATTGAAGGGACCTGATGCCGGTAAAGGCATAAGACCGGCCGGCCGGAGATGCCTTGACCACCTCAAAATAGCGGCCGGGGATTTTTTCCAATTTGGAGCCCACGGTGTCCGTTCTCTCCGAAACCGCCTCGCGCCAGTTGAAGTAGACGCTGATCGCTTTTTTCCATTCCTTTTCGAAGTCCCCATAAGAGCGTTTCGTCGCCTTCTTGAAAGACCTGTCGAAATTGAACACCATCCCCGCGTTTTCCCCGGAGAATATTTGACCCAATTGCCGGTCGCTGAGGCTCTGCCTGAGCCATTTGACCTTGGCGAAACCCTTGGCGTAATTCAATCCTCCGTAATCGGCGTCCCAGGGAGTCGTCGCCAAGGAGCCGTTGCGGATTCCCAAATTCAAATAACGGTCTCCTCGTTCGACGCCCCAGGTCTCGCCGGCGTAAAATTGGGCCATGCCCTCATGAATTTCCAGGTCGGTCGCCAGGGCCGACACGGGGAGTAAGGAATCCAGCCATCCCTTGGCGTTTTCAAAGATCAAAGCATGCACCATCTCATGGGCGGTCACTTTCTGCAGCCAGCCGTCCCTGCCCGTGAACATCCTCAAAAAATCGGCCGGTTCCACCCAAAAAAACGAGTAGCCGAAGGGCGTGGCCGCGCCGTTGGTTATGCCGTCCATGTCGGAAATAAAAACGGTGTACTTCTTCCTGAACGACAGGCCGAGATTCTCTTGGTGGACGGCGTAGATCTGCTCGGCCGCGCTTCCCGTTTTCCGGGCCGTTTCATCCAGACCGGTGCTGTACACGATCTTAAAGTGATCGGTTTCATAGACATACCAGGAAAGCTCGGGATGATTGCGGCCGTTGAATTGATTGAAGGCGCCCTGGCCGAAAACGAGCAGCGGCCACAGGCCGATTATCAGAACGACGCCTGCTTTTTTCCCGTTCATTTGACCCGGTCCCCCGTACTCTTGTTCTCGCGAGTTCTCGCCATGTTTTTTTACGGTCTTGAGTCAACCCCTCGACTCCCCGGCATGAATGCCGGGGCTTGTTCGGGGTTAACCCTGAGCCCACTCAGCCCCATCTCCTCTCAAGGGGCTGAGTACAAAAGTGTCGCTTTTCGTCCCCGCCTTGAAAGGCGGAGTAGCGTCGGCGAACGGGTTACCGTTTCGAAATCATACAGGATTTCGCCCCGAGAACACAACGATCGGCGATTCGGCGGATACATCATCCGATCCTCTCTTCGAAAGCGCCAAGAATTTTCCGGATGACGAAGAAGAAAACGAAAAAACGATTTTTCCACAGCCCCGGCGGCCCCGAATTCCTCCGGTCCGGCCTTGCCGTAATGCGGGCGAGCACGGTTTTTTAGCCGGCCGAACAACCCCTAGTTGAGCTCCCTTTCCACGCCACTATATATAGAAAAACGCCTGTTTCCCGGCCTAAATATCTTGCTTTTTTTGCTTGACTTTTGTTTTTTTACCCTCTATATTGATTGCAAATGGGATAAAACGGGACATTTTGGGACGACAATGAAACTTCTTATAGGCAGCTATGCGGCGAAACTCGACGCGAGCGGTCGCGTCAAGATCCCGGAAAAATTCCGCGAAGTCATCGAGGAGACTTACGGCAAGGATGTCGTGGTGACGTCGCTCGCCAACGAAGCCGTCCAGGTCTATCCGCTGCCGGTTTGGGAGCGAATGACGGGGGCGAATCCCGAGATGACCCTGTCCCTTCAACCCACCATTCGTAAGTTCCTGGCCCAGGTCAATTTCCAGGGAAACCACCAACAGCTGGACCCCAAGGGCCGCGTCCTGATCAAACAGACCTTGCGGGATAAGGCCCAGCTTCCCGATGAAGTCGAGGTCGTCGGGATGACCAGCCATCTCGAAATCTGGAATAAGCGCAACCTCGAGCGCATGCTCGAGGAAAAACCCCTCACGGACGAGGATTTCGAGACGATCGCCAAGCTCCTTACGCCGCGAGGAAAATCCGAATGAGCGACGAGGCCCACATCCCTGTTCTCCTGGAAGAGGCCTTGGGGTTCTTGGACATCGAGAGGCCCGGCCTCTATCTCGACTGCACGTTCGGCCTGGGGGGACACAGCCTCGAGATCCTCAAGCGGAACCCGCGCACCGAAGTCATCGGATTCGACATCGACGAGAGCGCCCTCCTGGAGGCGGAATCGCAGCTCCGCCCCTTCGCCGACCGGATCCGGCTTTTTCATTCCGATTTCCGTTACATCCCCGACTTAAAAATCGATCTGTCCGCGCTCAAAGGGGTCCTGTTCGACCTGGGAATGTCCTCCTTCCAGCTCGACAATCCCCAACGGGGCTTCAGCTTCCAGAAGGAGGGCCCGTTGGACATGAGGATGGACCTCCGCAACAAGATCACGGCCGAGAGGATCATCGACAAGTACTCGGAGCCGAAGCTGGCCGAGCTGTTCCGTGAGCTCGGCGAGCTCAAGCAGGCGACCCGGCTGGCCCGCCGCATCGCGACCCTTCGCAAAGCGGCCCCGATCACGACCACAACCGCCCTGTGCCGGATCGTCGAAGAGGTCTGCGCCTGGAGACCCCAGAAAGGCAAGATCCATCCGGCGGCCAAGGTCTTCCAGGCCCTGCGGATCGAGGTCAACCAGGAGCTGGCCGGGCTTCCCGGGTTCCTGGAACGGCTGGCCGCCGCGGCCCCGCCCGGGACGAGGTTCGTCGCCATTTCTTTCCATTCGCTCGAGGACAGGGCCGTCAAGAGGACGTTCCTCAGCCTGGCCGCCCAGGACAACGGAGGGCCGTCTTTCCGGATCCTGACCCGGAAGCCGGTCATGGCCTCGGAGAGCGAACTCCTCCGCAACTCGAGGGCCCGCTCGGCCAAGCTCCGGGCCGGGGAAAGGACCTGACGGATGCGCAGCCGGCTGGGACGCAAGGACATCCTTCTCCTCGGGGCGGCCGCTCTCTGCGCCGTATCCATCCTGACCTTCTACCTCTGGCAGCAAACGGAATCGATCCGGATAGGCTACGAAACCGGGATCCTCGAAAAAAAAATGGCCGACCTGGTCGAGGAAATCAAAACGCTCGAGACGCGGCGGGCGGCCCTGCTCTCCCAGGACCGGGTCGAGCGGACGGCCCGGCAGGAGCTCGGTCTCACCGA
>JALHUR010000114.1 GCA_022867325.1 Candidatus Aminicenantota bacterium
GACGTCTACTTCTACATGGACAAAGGGGCGGCCGACCGGGCCGCCCGGATGGCCGAGCGGTGGTATGCCCGCTACTCCCGGTTCTTCAATCATGAACTCAAGGGCCGCCAGCCCCTGATCCTCTACGCGAGCTCGAAAGAGTTCCAGCAGACGACCGTCATCCCCGGCGTCATCGGCGAGGGAACGGGCGGCGTTACCGAATCCTTCAAGCGCCGGATCGTGCTCCCGGTCGGGGTCTCCCCGGCCGAGACGGACCACGTCATCGGCCATGAGCTCGTTCACGCTTTCCAGTACGATCTCTCCCGCGGCCCCAGAATGGGCGGACAGGCCAACCCGGACGCCGGGATGGCCGTCGAGCGGCTTCCCCTCTGGCTCATCGAAGGGATGGCCGAGTACCTGTCGATCGGCCCGATCGACCCCAACACGGCCATGTGGATGAGGGACGCGGCCCGCCGCAAAGACATCCCCGACATCAAGAAGCTCGGCAACAGCTACCGCTACTTCCCCTACCGCTGGGGCCATGCCCTTATCTCCTACATCGGCGGGCGCTGGGGCGACGAGACGGTCTCCAGGCTCATGGCGAGCGCCGCCCGGATGGGCGATTACCAGCCCGTCCTGGAGAAGGCCCTGGGCACGACCATCAAGCAGCTGTCGGCGGACTGGAAGGACTCCCTGACCAAGGCCTATGAGCCGCTCGGGCCGCTGACCCAGGTCCAGGACAAAGCGAGCACGGCCGTCGTCAAGGGGACCGAGATGAACGTCTACAACATCTCGCCGACCCTGAGCCCGGACGGGCAGGAGTTCATTTTCTTCTCGACCCGGGACCTGTTTTCGATCGACCTCTTCATGGGCGATCCCAAGACGGGCAAGATCAAGTCCAAATTGACCAACACGGCCGTCAACCCCCGCTTCGAGAGCCTCCTTTTCATTTACTCGGCGGGAGCCTGGAACATGGACGGCACCCGCTACGCCTTCAGCGCCGTCAGCAAGGGCGCTCCCGTCCTGACCCTCTATGACGTGAAAAAGAAGAAGATCGAGCGCGAGATCCCCTTCCCCCAACTCGGCGAGATCTTCTACCCGACCTGGGCGCCCGACGGACTGCGGATCGCCTTCTCGGGCCTGGAGAACGGCCTCTCTCACCTTTATCTCTATAATCTCGAGACCGGCGTCCTCAAGAAAATGACCGACGACATCTTCGCCGACCTCCACCCGTCCTGGTCGCCGGACGGCCGGGCGATCGCCTTCGTGACCGACCGCTTCACGAGCGACACCCAGATCCTGAGCATCGGCGCCTACGAGCTGGCCCTCCTCGACCCGGACACGGGCGAGGTCCGCCGCGTCCAGGGTTTCAGCCGGGCCAAGAACACGAACCCCCAGTGGTCGCCCGACAGCCGTTCCCTCTATTTTCTATCCGACGCGAACGGCATTTCCAACATTTACCGGACCGACCTCGACACCCAGAAGATCTACCAGGTCACGAACCTTTACGCCGGCGTCAGCGGCATCACCTCCATCAGCCCGGCTTTTTCGGTCGCCCAGAAATCGGGCCGGCTCATGTACAGCGCCTACGACGAAGGCCGCTTCACGGTCTATTCCATGGAGGACGCCGAGGCCCTGGCCGGCTCGCCCGTCCTGGCCCAATTCGGCGAATACCGGCCGGCCGTGCTCCCGCCCATGGACCGCCAGCCCGGCCTCGTGCTCGGCCGTCTCCGCAACCCCATCTTCGGGCTGCCCGAGACCCAGGACTTCCCCATCACGAACTACACGCCCAAGCTCAGCCTCGATTTCGTCAGCACCCCCCAGGTCGCCCTGGGCGTCGATCGTTTCGGGACCTACGGAGGGGGCGGCATTACCCTCTACTGGAGCGACATGCTCGGCGAGCATACGGTCGCGACCATGGCCCAGGTCACCAGCCGTCTCCAGGACAGCGTGGCCCTGGTCGCCTACATGAACAGCCAGCATCGCCTCAACTGGGGCGCGGTCATCCAGCGCATCCCCTATGTCTACGGCGGCTACGGCTATTACGAGGACCTCGTCTTCAATGAGCCCGCCGCGATCGAGCAGGAGTATATCTACCGGCAGGTCAACTATGAAGCGTCCGGTTTCCTGACCTATCCCTTCAGCCAGGTCCAGCGCTTCGAGTTCGGGGGCGGCGCCCGTATCATCGACTTTCAGAGCGAGGTCCGGACTTATGCTTACTCCCTGTACGACGGCACGCTTCTCCTGAACGAGAAGGAAAGTCTCCCGGCGCCGCCCACCATCACTTACGGCTTCGCCCGGGCCGCCCTCGTCTATGACAGCGCCATGTTCGGCGCGACGGGTCCCATCATCGGCCAGAGTTACCTGATCGAGGCCTCGCCGGTGGTCGGAAACATGACCTTCACATCCTTCATGGTCGACGTCCGTCGTTACTTCATGCCACTCCGGCCCTTCACGCTGGCCTTCCGCCTGCTCCATTACGGCAGGTACGGGAAGAACGCCGACGACGACCGGCTCTGGCCCATCTACATCGGCTACGACGGCCTCGTCCGCGGCTACGACTACAGCTCGTTCGACTACAACGAATTCGAGGGCCCGGACGCCTTCGATTTCAACCGGCTCCTGGGCTCCAAGATTCTTATCGCCAACGCCGAGATCCGCTTCCCGCTCTTCGGGCTGTTCGGAATCGGCCGGGGCTACTACGGGGTTTTCCCGGTCGACTTCCTGGCCTTTTACGACGCGGGTCTGGCCTGGCAGAACGACGTCAAGCCCTGGTTCCTGTCGGGCGGGTCCCGCAAGCCCGTCCAGAGCGTCGGCGTCGGCATCAGAGTCAACGTCTTCGGGTATCTGGTGGCAGGATTCAATTACGTCAAGCCGCTCAACCGTCCCCAGAAAGACTGGCACATCGAGTTCAGCCTCATGCCCGGATTCTGAGATCGGGGAGGCCGCCTAAAGAGTGAGGAGGTCACGCCCTAGGGCGCGGGCCTTTTCGAGGGCTCGAGCCCGGCCGGAAGCGTAAAGTAAAAGGTCGCTCCCGTTCCCTCTTCCGACTCCACCCAGATCCGGCCGCCATGGCGTTCCACGGTCTTTTTACAGATCGCCAGCCCGATGCCCGTTCCTGAATACTGCTCCCTCGTGTGAAGCCGTTGAAAAATGCCGAAGATCCTGTCGAAATATTTCGGGTCGATCCCGATTCCATTGTCCTTGATTCCGAAGACCCATTCGGAGTCCTTTTTCTGCGCGGAGACATGGATATCCGGAACGTCGCCCGGCCGGCGGTACTTCAACCCGTTGCCGATGAGATTCTGGAACAGGCGCTCGATCTGGCGTTCGTCCCCCATGACGGCCGGCATGGCCTCATGAATCACCCGGGCGCCCGCTTCGTCGACGGCGACCTTGAGGTTCAAGAGGGCGCGCCCCAACACGGCTTCGGTCTCGATCAGCGAGAAGGCTTTCCCCTGGGTGGTGACGCGGGAATAGCTGAGGAGGTCGTCGATCATGACCTGCATCCGTTGGGCGCCGTCCACGGCGAACGCGATGAACTCCCGGCCGTCCTGATCCAGCCGGTCTTGGTAGCGCCGGACAATAAGGTTTAGGTAGCCCGAGATCATCCGTAGGGGCTCTTGAAGATCATGGGAAGCCACAGAGGCGAACTCCTCGAGCTCTTGGTTGGACCGTTTCAGCGCCGCGGTGAGATTCTTGGCTTCCAGTTCGATTTCCTTCTGTCGGGTGATGTCGCGGGAGATGCCGAAGGTCCCCACGACCTCTCCCTTTTCGTCCTTGAGGGGCATCTTGGTCGAGGACGCCCAAGTAACGCGGCCGTCGGGCCAGGTTTCCTTCTCCTCGATCCCGATCAGCGGCTCGCCGGTCCGGATGATCCTCTGCTCGTCCTCGAAGGCCTGCCCGGCATGTTCGTCCGAGAAGAAATCGAAGTCCGTCTTGCCGACCAGGTCGGCCGGATCGTCGACCCCGAAGGACTTCACGTGGGCCCGGCTGTTCCGGACGAAACGGCTTTCGGCGTCCTTGAAGTAGATGTGATCGGGGATCGTATCCAGGAGCGCGTGGAGCAGATTGCGCTCACGGGACAGCGCCAGTTCGGCCTCCTTCTGGGCCGTGATGTCGCGGGAGATGCCGAAGGTCCCCACGATCTCCCCTTTTTCGTCGCGCAGGGGCATCTTGGTCGTGGAAACCCAAGTGACGCGGCCGTCGGGCCAGGTTTCCTTCTCCTCGATCCCGATCAGCGGCTCTCCGGTCCGGATGATCCTTTGCTCATCCTCGAAGGCCTGCCCGGCATGCTCCTCCGAGAAGAAATCGAAGTCCGTCTTGCCGACCAGGTCGGCCGGATCGTCGACCCCGAAGGATTTCGCGTGGGCCCGGCTGTTCCGGACGAAACGACTGCCGGCGTCCTTGAAGTAAAGCTTATCGGGGATCGTTTCGAGGATGGTTCTCAGCAGGTTGCGATCTCGAATCGGGTCCTCCGCTCCGCTTCCGGCGGGCAAGGGGCGTTTTGTCTTTTTTGTCATGGCGATCTTTCTCCGTCCCCGAGATTAAAATCGATATAATGCCGATCCCCGCGGAGTGTCAAATAAATCATCATCAATCATTTGCGGCGGTCCGGCTACGACAAGGCAATTGACAGTCTGGTGGGCCTGTAATATACATCATAGAGGATTCTATTGTGGTTTTACGCCCCGCCGCCGTCAAGGAGGACAATCATGCCCGCATCCGCATTCATCCGTATTGGCCTTGCGATAGCGCTGTTAGGCGCGGGGACCGCCGTGCTTAAGTCCGCCGAGCCGCCGTCCGGGCCGCAGCCGCCCGTCGCGCTCCGCTGCGAATACCTCGAAAACCCGATGGGGATCGACATGCCCCATCCCCGCTTCTTCTGGATCCTGGAGCACTCCGAACGCGGCCAGCGCCAGACCGCCTACCAGGTCCTCGTCTCGACCAATCCCGACGCTGGGAGCGGCGATATGTGGGACAGCGGAAAGGTCTCCTCCCCACAATCGACCCAGGTCGCCTACGCCGGCAAGCCCCTGGCGAACGGCCGGACCTATTTCTGGAAGGTCAAGTATTGGGACAAGGACGGCCTGGAAAGCGCTTGGAGCAAGGTCGCGAGCTTCGATACGGGCCTGTTCGAGCGCCGGGATTGGAAGGCCCAATGGATCCGAAGCCGAAACCTGCTCCGCAAGGAATTCGAGCTGCCCGGGAAGATCGCCCGGGCGCGCGTCTACCTCTCCGGCCTCGGCTATTCCGAGCTTTACCTCAACGGCCATAAAATCGGCGCCGCCGTCCTCGATCCGGCCTGGACGACCTACGACAAGCGCGTCCTCTACGTGACCCACGACGTGACCCGCTTCCTCCGCCAGGGGCCGAACGCCGCGGCCGTCATGCTCGGCCACGGCTGGTACAAGTCGCGAGCCCTCCTCCTCCAGCTCCGGGTCGAGCTCGAGGACGGCCGCGCCGTCGAGGTCCTCAGCGACGGCTCCTGGAAGACCGCAGACGGACCGGTCCTCTCCGCCAGCGTCTACAACGGCGAAACCTACGACGCCCGGCTGGAGGAATCCGGCTGGGCGCTCCCCGGGTTCGACGACGGGGGCTGGGCCAAGGCGGAGGAGTTTGCGGGGCCGGCCGGCGTCCTTTCGGCCCAGCTCATGCCGCCCATCCGGGTCATGGATACGATCGTCCCCCTCGCCATGACGAACCCTCGGCCCGGCGTTTATATCTTCGACATGGGCCAGAACTTCGCGGGCTGGGCCCGCCTCCGCGTCCGCGGTCCGCGCGGCCCGGCCGTCAAGCTCCGGTTCGCCGAGCTCCTCTACGACGACGGGACCCTCAATGTCGAGAACCTGCGCGGGGCCCGGGCCGAGGACATTTACATCCTCAAGGGCGAGGGCGAGGAAGTTTGGGAGCCCCGCTTCACCTACCACGGCTTCCGCTACCTCGAGCTGACGGGCTTTCCTGGAGTCCCGACCGCCGACACGATTCGGGGCCGGGTGGTGCGGACGGCCGTCCCCCAGGTCGGAAGCTTCGCCTGCTCCAAGCCCATCCTCAACAGGCTCCAGCGGAACATCGTCTGGGGGCAATCCTCCAACCTCCACTCCATCCCGACCGATTGCTGCCAGCGGGACGAGCGGATGGGCTGGATGGGCGACGCCCAGGGCACGGCCGAGGAGGCCATCTACAACTTCGACATGGCCGCCTTCTACACGAACTTCCTGCGCGACATCCGCGACGTCCAGGACGATAAGGGGACGATCACCGACACGGTCCCCCACTTCTGGGGCTCGCGGCCGGCCGATCCGGCCTGGGGAACGGCCTATCCTCTGATCGCCTGGTACATGTATCGCTACTACGGCGACCGCCGCGTCCTCGAGGAGCACTATGACGGGATCCGCAAGTACGTCGAGTTCCTGAGGAGCAAGGCCGAGGGCGGGCTCCTCAAATACAGCTACTACGGCGATTGGGTCGCGGTCGAGAAGTGCCCGGGTGCGATCGTCTCGTCGTTCTATTATTACTACGACGTCAAGGTTATGGCCGACATGGCCCGCGTCCTGGGAAAAACCGGGGACGCCGCCGCCTGCGACAAACTCGCCGCTGAGATCAAAACGGCTTTTCACAAGGAGTATTTCAACCCCAAGACCGGCGACTACGCCGACGGGACCCAGACGGCCAATACGCTGGCCCTGTTCCTGGACCTCGCGCCCGAGGAGGCGCGGGGGCGGGCCTGGGGCCGGCTGTTCGACGATATCGTCTACAAGCACGATTCCCACCTGACGACCGGCATCATCGGGACGAAGTACCTCATGGAGCTCCTGACCCGGTCGGGAACGTCGGACCTCGCCTACGACATCGCGACCAAGACCGACTACCCGAGCTGGGGCTACATGATCGAGAACGGCGCAACGACCCTCTGGGAGCTGTGGCAGAAGCGCGAAGGGCCGTCCATGAACTCCCACAACCACCCCATGTTCGGGAGCGTCGGCTCCTGGCTCTACAAGGCCCTGGGCGGGATCGCCCTCTCCGAGGAAGCCGCCGGATTCGAAAAGATCCTTGTCCATCCTCAGATGGTCCGGGACCTCAACTACGCGGCCGCCTCGACCAGGACCGTCCGCGGCGACCTCGCCTGCTCCTGGCACCGCACCGACAAGTCGGTGCGGGTCGAGGTCGTCATTCCGGTCGGGAGCGAAGCCGAGGTCCTGATTCCCAAATTCAACCTGCTGGACGTCGCGATCGCGGAGAGCGGAACGCCGATTTGGAAGGGCGACGCCTATCTGCCGGGCAGGCCGGGGATCGGCGAGGTCAAGAAGATTCAGGGCGGCTACACGATTACGGTCGGCTCGGGCCGCTATGTCTTCGAATTATCGGGCAATTGACGAAGCCGTTCGAGCGTCGCGGACGCCGCTCATTCGCGGAAGATCCGGACTTTCTCCCGGCCTTCGACCTCGACGGTCAGGTCGTCGAGAAGGCTTTAAAGTGACGAAAAGAAAAAGCGCAAGGAAATCATAGAAGTCCGGAGATCTGATGAATATGCCGTTCCTTCCAAAAGCGCTGATGGGGGCTTTGATCCTGGCCAACGCCCTTTTCATCGCCCTCCTCATGGTTCATAAGCCGAGGGAGGCGACCTCGAAGAGCCGGGGCTCCCGGGCGGTCATGGTCGGTGTCATCCTTCAAACTTTGAGCTATCCGGCGGCCTGGCTGGCCGGGCGTCCCGGCATCAACCCCTTCCGGGGGAAAGGCGGAGCATGGGAAGGGGCTTGGATCGAGATCCTCGTAGCCCTCCTTAGCGTCTTGGCCGCTTACGCGTCCGTTCTTTTCTTCGCCTCCGTCAAGAAACACCTCGGCAAACATTGGGCCTTGGGCGCCCGCGTCGTGGAGGGCCACGAGCTGGTGACGGACGGCCCCTACGCCCGGGTCCGGCACCCGCTCTATCTCGCGATGCTTGGGCTGCTCGCGGGGGCCATGATCGGGGTCAGCTCGCTCGCGGGCGCGATCGCGGCGCTGGTCGCCTTTACGGCAGGGACGGCCCTCCGCGTTCGGGCCGAAGATAGGCTGCTCGCGGAGACGTTCGGGGCCAAGTTCGAGGAATACCGGAAGCGTGTTCCGGCCTTCATTCCGAAGCCGAGATGATCGACCTCGAAGCGGTCACCATCAATCTTCTGCTCGACAACCGCGGCGTCTTCGCGCGGTCCTGGGGATTGGATTGACTTTGCGGGCAAGGCCGCCCACAATATTGGGCAGGAAGGAGGGCTCCATGGCCAAGTTGTTTTCCGTCCTCTTCTTAGTCATCTCGATCGCCGGCGCGTCGGGGCCGCTCGCCGCCCAAACCCGCGACGACGTCCAGGCGGTTTGGGAGACGTCCCGGCAGCCTTCGCGTTCGACGCCCGCCGCCGACCGGCGTTCGGCGTCTATCGAGGGGGCCGCGGCGGCCTTCCGCCAAGTCCGGGTGAATACCTCCGACCTCATCACCGACATGCGCGCCGTCGACCTCAACAAGGACGGGATCATGGATATCGCCATCCTCGACAAACAGAATAAGCGCGTCCTCGTCTACCTCGGAGATAAGGCGCTCGCCTTCAGCAAGAAATATAAATACGGCTTCGCCAACGCCGGCTACTATTTCGTGGCCGTGGCCGACTTCGACAAGAGCGGCAAGCCCGACCTGGCCGTCGAGAACATCACGGCCACGAAGCCAGTCTCGATTTTTTTCGGGAAGGGCAACGGCCAGCTCATCCCCTCCCCCTTGCATTTGACATCGAGCGCCTCCGTCGTCGGCTGGCTTGAATTCGGCTCGGCCGCCGACCTGGACGGAAACGGGCTTCCCGACATCCTCGTCCAAGACTGCACCAACCAGCTTTTCTCCTTCCTCAACCAGGGCAAAAAAAAGTTCACCGCCAAGAACTTCAAGCCCGGAGTCGGCCTGGGGTTCGCGACCGGCGATTTCAACGGGGACAAGAAGGACGACGGCTTCATCTACGATATGTGGGAGCACAAGGTCTATTTCTTCAAGGGCTTGGGCGACGGGACGTTCCTCAAAATGAACGGCTACAAGGTCGAGGATTCGTTCAGCTCCTGCGACCTCTACGCGGCCGACTTCAACAAGGACGGCAAGCTGGACCTCCTCGGACAGGGCAAGGGCTTCGCCAGCACCGGGAACAACTGGGTTTTCATGGGCCACGGGAACGGGACGCTCGGCAACAAGAAATTCCTGCCCGGCACGGGCAGCTTTAAATACGGCGTCGCGGTCGCGGACATCGACGGAGACAAAAAACTCGACTTGGCCGCCGCCGAGGACGACGGCGTCTGGTTTTACTCCGGAAAAGGGACGGGCTCGTTCACAACGGCAACGGTCCTCGGGCAGGGGCTGGACTTCGGTTTCGCGGGCCACGGCGTTCAGGCCGTCGGCTGGGGCGATTTCAACAAGGACGGCAACCCCGACCTTGTCGGCGTCAACACCCAAGGGACCTTCTATAATCTCGTCTTTTTCCTGGGGGGACTGACGCCGGCGACCCTTCAGATCTCCAACCTGGCGGTGACGACGCTCGCCCACACCTCGAACCAGATCAACTTCACGGGAAGCTTCGCGTATACGGGCGCCAACTGCGTTTTCAAGCGACTTGCCGACGGCGATGATCCCCGGAAGAGCGCCTTCCTCCGGTTCCAGATCAAGATCGACCTGCCCGTCAACGACATCTATGTCACCTATTCCGTGACGGGGTCCTTCCTCGACGGCCTCAACCCCGATTCGGGGACGATCGCGTTCAACCTCCAGCTCCCCTCGCCGGTCACGGTCATCAGCGGAACGCCGCCCGACCTCAGTCTTCTCAATTTCTACCTGTACGATTTCAACCTGGTGCGCAGCAACTCGCTCAAATAGCGCCCGGATTCCGGGCCGATTTGTCCGGCCACTTGTCTAAAAACCCAAAAAAGACTATAATTTTGCTTCCGAATTTAAAGACGAAAAGATACGCCCATTAACATAGGAATCCCCCCAAATCGTCAAAGCCCGGATCGAGGGCTCCGCAATCCGCTCGGCTCACGGCATGTCTCTCCGGAGACGTGAACCGCATGAAACCGCTTAACATCGGAAACCGGATCGCCGACCTCCCAATCATCCAGGGCGGAATGGGGGTCGGAATCTCCCTGGCCGGGCTCGCCTCGGCCGTCGCCAACGAGGGCGGCATCGGCGTCATCGCCACGGCCGGCATCGGCATGCTCGAGCCGGACAGCTTCTCCAACTTCCTGGAGGCCAACGTCCGGGCCTTGAGAAACGAGATCCGCAAGGCGAAGCAGAAAACCCAGGGCGTCCTGGGCGTCAACATCATGGTCGCCCTGTCCAACTTCGGCGACATGGTCCGGACCGCCGTCGAGGAAAAGATCGACGTCATCTTCTCGGGAGCGGGCTTGCCCCTCAACCTTCCCGCCCTCGTCCAGAAATCCGGGGCGGCCAAGCTGGTTCCGATCGTCTCCTCGGCCCGGGCGGCCGGCCTCATCATCCGGAAATGGCTGGCCAAGCACGATTATTGCCCCGACGCCATCGTCGTTGAAGGCCCCCTGGCCGGAGGCCACCTCGGGTTCAAGCCGGAGCAGATCGGGGACCCGAATTTTTCCCTGGAAAAGCTGATCCCCGAGGTCGTGGCCGAGGTCCGTCCTTTCGAGGACGAGCGCGGCCGGGCCATTCCGGTCATCGCCGCGGGCGGGATCTACACGGGAAGCGACATCCGCAAATTCATGGAGCTGGGGGCGGCCGGCGCCCAGATGGCAACCCGCTTCGTCGGCACGGACGAATGCGACGCGTCCCCCGAATTCAAGAACGCCTTCGTCAACGCCGGCAAGGACGACCTGGTCATCATCGAGAGCCCGGTCGGGATGCCGGGCCGGGCCATCAAAAACCGGTTCATCGAGGACATTAAAGCCGGGAAGAAGAAACCGTTCAAGTGCCCCTATCACTGCATCGTCACCTGCAAGCAAAAAGCCAGCCCCTACTGCATCGCCCTGGCGTTGACCAACGCCCTCAAGGGCCGGCTCAAACACGGCTTCGCCTTCGCCGGGGCCAACGCCTACCGCGTGGACAAGATCATGCCCGTCAAGGCGCTGATCAGGGAACTTCTGCGGGAATACGGCGAGGCCGCCGGGCCGCAGGCCCCGGAAACGGGCGCTCGCTGATTCTATAAGGGCCGGCTTTCTTCGCGTCGATAAAAAATCTCAAACAACCTTCTCGAGGCGTGGAGAAGTTCCTGGAGCTGACGGCGATCCTGGGAAGGGATTAAGAGCCGACCCAGGAACTCGGTCCTTTTTTTGTCCTTTTCATCAGCCATAGCGAAGCGAGGACGAACCAGCCGGCCGAGGCCAGGTTGAAGGCGAGCTTGTATCCGCCCTCGCTTATTGTCCCCGCGAAAAACAGAACCGGCGCGGCCAGGCAGATCCCCAGGCTCAGGAGAGCCGCCAGCCGGGACAGCCGCTTGATCATGTTCTCCTCCTCGATGCCATCAGGACCGTGTAAGAGACCAGGGCGATCCCGTAGCCCGGGAGCCAGCGGAAGAAGAGATGGATGGGCATCGTGAAACAGACGACGAGCGTCCCGATCCAGACGATGAGAGCCGTCCAGTTGCACGCCCAGCCCCGCTTCTCCGCCTGGTACTGTTCGATCTTGAGGAGCGGGAAGATCCAGTGCTCGGCGAAGACGATGGCTCCGACAGGCATCAGGACGAGCCCGTAGATCGCCACGTAATCCAGGAGTTTCAGGAAGAAGACCGGGAAACAGGCGAGGATCGTGGTCGCGACCCCCGCCCCCAGTGTGATTTTCCAGCGCGGCCAATTCGGCGTCACGGTTTGGAGAGCGAGGCCGGCCCGGTAGAGAGTCGGGTTGGCGGTCGTCCAGCCGGCCAGGAGCACGCCCGCGACACCCGCCCAGCCCACGGCTTGATAAGCCATGAGCCCCGGATGCATCTCGCGGCCGATCGCGGCCACCATGAGTCCCGAACAAATCCAGGCCAGCATGTGCCCCGGGTACATCCCGAAGGCCGAGTACAGGCCGTAGGTCCAGCGCTTCGCGTACCTGAGCAGGGCCAGGTCGGACAGCCCGACGTGCATGGCCAGGTTGCAGAACCAGGCAAAGAACAGGATGTGCCAAAAACCGAATTTATCCTGGCCCGCGGCCGCCACTCCGTTCCAAACCTTGGTCGTCGCCACCTCCCAGAGGTTTCCCAGGTTCGTCCGGACGCCCAGCCTCGGGAGCACAGCGATCGCTCCCGCGATGAACACCAGGAAGATCCAGGGCGAGCAGATTTGGGCGAACCGGCTGAGTTTCTCGAACCCGAGAATGGCCATGGTCGTGAAGGCCGCCCCCAGCGCGAAGATCAGGAGCACCCAGCCGACGCTGTTGGGAAGGACGGCGCCCAGCTTCGGAACATCGATCCCGAACACCAGCCCCAGCGCCGTCGCCGAGACCGAGATCATCGCCCCGGCCAGAATGCAGTAGAGAAAAGCGTTGGCGATGTTGTAGACGAGAGTGACGCCGGGGCCCGCGATCCGCTTCAGATACCAGTAGAGGGTCAACCTCGTGCGGACCGCGATCGGCGCGCAGAGGAACGTCCAGGACAGGACGGCCAGCAGGTTGCCCAAGAGAAGACCGAGCAGGAGGTCGCGGGCCGTGACGCCGTGGAGGACGAAGAAGGCGCCGATGACGAATTCGGTGGCCGCGACGTGCTCGCCGGCGAACAGACCGGCGAATTTTCCCCCGCTCTGGAGCTTGGCGGCCGCGACGGGCTCCCGGTCGAACTCGTAGAGGCGGTCCATGCGGGCCGCGATATCCGCTCATCGTAACGCCATCCCTCCTCCTTTTCCGGCCGAACGGCGGTCGGCGCGAAGCTTGTGGCCCTATTTAATCACAGCGCTAGGCCTGTGAACAAGAGATTTTGGCTCCTCCAAGGTCGAAATCAGGATGATTTCGGTCTGTCGGCCGTCGAGCCAGGCGACGCCGCCCGCCCTGAACGCCGCGTCCTCCTCGAGCGCCATCTGGATCTCACGGCCGTCCCACTCGGGGATTGGGACGCGAACCCCGAGCTCGATCGCGAAACAGGTGTCGGGATAAAGTGGATAGTCGCCCATCCCCGGGACGCCGTCCTGCATGTCGGGAAGCCCGATCCTCGTCCCGGCGGCGTGCCCGTGGTACCCGAGGGGATGGGAATAGATCCTGGGTACAAGCCCTTCCCCTTTCGCTTTGCGGAGCGCCGAGGCCAGGATCTCGTTCCCCGTCCGGTTCTCGCGGAATTCGCCGATCAGGATGTCCTGGAGGCGGTTGCCCAGCGCGAGGGCGTCCCGCAGCCCCTTGGGCGCTTCGGTCTCCCCTTCCTTGAGGATATAGGCGACTTCCTGAATGTCGGAGTTGAGGCCGAGGTAGCTGACGCCGATGTCGCAGCGCAGCATGTCGCCGCGCCGGATGACGCGGCCGTTCTTGTCGTTGGGATCGCCCGGCCCGGGACGCACGATATAAAACATCGGCGGGAACCAGGTCCCGACCTTGAGCTCGTCCAGACGCTCCCTCACCCCCCATTCGAGGTCATCGATCGTCGTCATCCCGGGCTTGATGACCCGATCCGAGAAGGCTTCGCGCACGATCCGATGGTTGAGGGCCACAATCCGCGGGTAGAAGTCGAGCTCCCCGGCCGTGCGCGTCTCGAGCCAGCCGACGGCCAGGCGTTCCGCCGAAACCAGCCGCGCCGCGAGCTCGGGGCCGAGCGCTTTGACGAGCTTAGCCTTGTTCTCGGCCGAGAGCCCGTCCGCAAAGGCGAACGTCTCCGATTCATCGACCGCGATCCGTTTCGGGTTCCGCTCCCGGACGATCCGCGCCAGTCGTTCCCAGGGATCGATCGTCTCCGGCTCCCAGGCCGGCCGGTAGAAATCGGCGAACTCCTTGTGGAGATCGCCGCCGCCCCAGCGGTTGACGGAGAGGCGCTCCAGCCCGGCCGCTCCCCGGTCGAAATAGACGAACATCGTCAGGCGCCATGCGAACATGGAAGGCTGCGGGACGAGCGACCAGTAGACGAGGTCCTCGTTGTGCTCGCGGCAGACGACGATCCACATGTCGATCTTCTCGCGCCGCATGACGGCCGGCAGGACCTTCTCAAAACGGACCTTAAGCCAGCCGTTATAGAGGGCCGCCCTTTCTTTTTGGCTGAGGATTTGCGGTTCCTCGCCTCTCATCAAGAAAGGCGCCGACACGACGGCAAGAAATGTAAAAATTAGGACAAACAGCTTTGATATCCTTTTAGCCAACGGCATAACGCCTCCTTAAAACATTATTTTAACAAAAAACGGGGTCAAACCTACACTTTGGCAAAAAGTGCAAAAATCGGGGGAAGAATCAGGGTCAAACCTAGACCTAGATTAAAATCTATATCAGACAAAATGCCTGAGAATTGGAAAAAGTGACAAAGTGCAGGTTTGACCCCGGTCTATTGGCCGGGCCGGATCCGGACCAGGATGACGCCATGGGGCGGCACGGTCGCCTTGAAGCGCTGGTCGAAGTGCGTCCCCAGATCCGAGTGCACACCCAGATCCTTGTGGGCCCATAGGTCGCGCACCCGCGCCGGTCCGGCCGGAATCCCGATTTGGGCCCAGCGCACGTATAGTTCGAGCTCCTTCGAAGCTAAATTCAGGAAAGCCACAGCGCGGGAACCGTCGGCCAGCGGCTTCATCCAGACCTGGCCGCCGTAGCCGCGGTCGATGACGATCCTTCCCTGGCCGCCCAGCGGGTCCTGGTCGACTTCGATGACCTCGCGGTTGAGGAGGATCTCCTTGGTCTCCTCGGTCATGACGCGGAGGTCGTTCCCGGCCATGAGCGGGGCGGCCATGATCGCCCACAGCGAGAAGTGAGCCTTATACTCGTCGCGGGTCATTCCTCCATTCCCGACCTCGAGCATATCGGGGTCGTTCCAACGGCCGGGGCCGGCCGATTCGTAGAGACGGGAATTGGCGTTGATGATCCAAGCCACGCTCTCCCAGTTGTCCCCGATGTCGGCGGTGGTACGCCAGAGCTGTCCGACGCCCGGCGCCCAGGTCCAGGGATCGTTCCGGCCCCATTCGCAGATGCTCAGGACGATGGGCCGGCCGGCCTTGCGCAGGGCGTCCCGGAACTTGGTGTACTCGACCCGGGGATCGAGGTTGTCGGCGTTGCACCAGTCCACCTTGACATAGTCGACGCCCCATTCCGCGTAGCTCGCGGCATCCATATCCTCGAACCCGAACGAGGCGGGGCGGCCGGCGCAGGTCTTGGGCCCGACGTCCGTGTAGAGGCCGAAGAGAAGCCCTTTGTCGTGAACGTAATCGGCCAACGCCTTCATCCCGGCCGGAAAGCGCTGAGGATCGGCCACGATCCGGCCGCTCGCGTCGCGCGCGACCTGCCAGCAGTCGTCGATGACGAGGTACTTGTAGCCGGCCTCGAGCATCCCGGTCGCGACCATGGCATCGGCTGTCTCGCGGATGAGCTTCTCGTCGACGCTGCAGCCGAATTTGTTCCAAGTGTTGAAGCCCATCGGCGGGGTCGGGGCGAGCGAGACGTCGATTGCCGGCCCGCCGGATTTGACGTTTTCGGCCGGAGCGGGCGCTTGGGTCTTGGAACCGCAGCCGGTCGGCGCGAACAGAACGAGCGCCGCCCCAAGAATGAATGAAGTTGTCCGGAAGATCGTCGCTGTTTTCATGCCGGCCTCCGTTCTCGGGTCCTCGGAATCCCGGGTTGAGGGGATTCCCGGCCAATATACGGCCCCGCCCGCTTCTTTGTCAAACACCGGCGTAGGGTCAAACCTACACTTTGGCAAATAGTGTAAATTTTACCCTAAGTAACAAAGTGTAGGTTTGACCCCGATTAATTCAAAGGTGGAGTTTGTCCTTGAACTTGGCCAGGTAGTTGGCGCCCACGGTGATGTCTTCTTTCTTTTTAGTCCGGATCAGCAGCCGGCCGCCGAACCAGCGGTGGATGGAGGCGATCGTCTCGATGTTGACGATGTAGGACCGGTGGACGCGGAGGAACTTGGCGGGGTCGAGCCGCCCCTCGAGCTCCCGCAGCGTTGGCTGGACGATGTGCTCCGCTTCCTCGGTATGGAGAAATGTGTATTTGTCCTCGGCTTTGAAAAACAGGATCTTGTCGTCCGGGACGATGATGATTTTGTCCCCGACCTTGACCGGGACCCGGCGCATGATCTCGTCCTTGCGCTCCATCCCTTCGATGAGACGTTCGAGATCGATCCGGTCGGGCCGGCCCGCCCGGAACATCCTGACGATCTTGGCCACGGCCCGGTCGAGCTTGTCCTCGGCCACCGGCTTCAACAGATAGTCCACGGTGTTTTCCTCGAAGGCCCGCAGGGCGTATTCGTCGTAGGCCGTGGTGAAGACGACCGCGGGCGGGTTTTTCAATTCCGCCAGGACCTCGAACCCGGTCCGCCGGGGCATCCGGATATCCAGGAATACGGCGTCGGGCGCGGTGGCGGCAATCAGGGCCGGCGCTTCACTGCTGTTTCCTGTTTCTCCGACGACTTCGATATCGTCGTGTTTCCGGAGCATCCTGCGCAGGCGGACGCGGGCCAGTTTCTCATCGTCGATGATCAAGACTCGGATCTTCATCCCCGCACCTTTCCGGCCGCCGCAACCCCCGGACCGGGAGGCTCGCGGTCCGGAACGCGGATCGCGACCTCGGTCCCCCGTCCCTCGCCCGACCGGATGCTGAAGACAAAATCCTCCCCGTAAGCGAGGCGAAGCCTTTCCTGCACGCTGTAGAGGCCGAACCCCGGCGCGGTCCGGTCCACGTCGAACCCCGGCCCGTCATCCGAAACCCGGAGGACCAAGGCCCCGGCGTCTTCCTCGACCGAAACCCGGATGCCGACCTTCTGCTGCGCCCGCTCCTCGGCGTGCTTGACGGCGTTTTCGGCCAGCGGCTGGAGGAGCAGGGCCGGGATTTTTTTCCGCAACAGGGGCTCCGGACAGTGGATCGAAAACGCCAGCCGCTCCTCGAACCTGAGCCGAACCAGCTCCAGAAAATCGCGCAGGAGGTCGAGCTCCTCCCCGACCTCGATCCAGGTCTTGTTGGAGGCCGAGAGTACCTTCCGGTACAGCCCCGAAAGGCAAACCAGGCTCTGCTCGGCCTTGGCCGGGTCCTCGATGATCAGGGCCGCCACGGAGTTCAGGGTGTTGAACAGGAAATGGGGGTTGAGCTTCGATTGGAGTCCCTGGAGGCGGATCTCGGAGTCGATCCGCTTCAGCCTCTCGTTCTCGATCTCGACGTCCTTGAGGGCGGCGACCCTTCGCTCGAGCCGTTCGCGATGGTAAAGATAAAAGGACATCGCCGAGCCGGTAAAGACGGCCACCAACATGCTGAGGGCCAGGACGTTCCAGTTCATCCTGAGGCTTCCGCCGAGGAGCAGGCTGCCCGCGCAGACGCCCAGGAACACGCCGCAGGCCAGGAGGCCGAGGAACAGGGCGAGGAAGAGCGGGCGCGGCAGGAGGACGATCCTCCCGAACAGGTTGCAGAGAAAAAGCGTGCAGAATACCCCGCAGGCCGCCGTGAACACGAGGGAGAAGCCGTAGCTGCGGACCGTATGTTCCGGCGAGGTCGCCAGATCGATTGTCCCCATGATCAGCGCGACGCTGAATACAAAGAGCGCGATCTGTCCCAACTGGTGCCAGGTACAGCCGCCGCCTTTCAGAGCCGGAATCGGAGACCTCCTTCCAGGACTCGGGAGCGGGGGAACGCGCCGAACTCGCTCGTTCCCCTCCCCAGAAAAATATAGCTTCTGAGGAAAAAAGTAAAGCCGTTCCGGAAGGCCAGCCGGAACTCGGGGAACCAGACGCCGCCCATGTCGGCCAGGTTGAGCAGCCAGCCGATCCGCCACTCGACGACGCCCGTCCCCAGGTTCTGGAGATAATTCACGAGATAATCGCGCATTGTCCCCCTGGGCGCGTAGGCCGCCAGGCCGGCCAGGATTCCCTCCAAGGCCGGGCCGGCTTCCGGTCCGGCCAGCCCGGCGTTCATCCCCCGGACATGCCCGATCAGGGTCCGCCACTCGGAAAGGGAATAGCCCTGGCCGCGGTGGTAATACTCGGCCACCCAGAGGATACCGCCGGGGAAGGTGTATTGGAAGCCCAACAGGCCCTGGACGTAGAGCCTTCCGTCGTCCTTCTTGAAATCGAGGAATGAGTCGCCTCCGGATTCCGGCCGCGACTCCACTAGGGCCGCGTGGTAGGGCCGGTAGCTGTTCTTCTGAATCGCGAATTCCCCGTGAATCTCCAACCTCTCCCCGAAGACCCGGGACCCGTTCAGGCCGACCACCGGCGTTTCCTCCCGGCTGAACAGGGCGACCAGGGAGAGGTCCGTGTCCCAAGCGTTCTTGTAGAATCGCAAGGCCAGCCGCGGCGACGTCAGCCTCCAGCGGCCTCGCGTCTCCATCCTCGCCAGGAGACAGAAAGCCAGCGAGGACGTCGCTGAAAATCGCTCCAGCTTGATCATGTCCAGACCGACCGCCCTCCGCTCGGTGTTGTCCGGGTCGCCCAGCTCCCGCTCCGGCGCCGCCACGTCCGTGGGGTTGAAGACGTATCCCGTACCCCATCTCTGGATGGAGCGGCCGACGGCGAGGACCCATCTCTCGGACAAGTCTTTCTGGAGGAACAGCTGTCCGATCCTGAGCTCCCTGCGCCAGGCGCCGCTCTCGCCCTGGACGGCGCTTCCCTGGAGATCAAGCCTCCAGTGAAGGGACAGCGCATCCGACTCGATCTCCGCGGTCGCGGCCAGAGAGGAGAGCGGCCCGCGTCGCCAGCCGAGGAATTCGACGGCCAGGTTGCCGGGATTGAACAGCGATTCCCGGAAGGACGAAACTCCGGCTCGGGCCGCGCCGTAAAAGCGGAAAGAAACCGCCCCGGGCGACGCCGCCCGCGTCAGCAGAAAAATCGTCGCGACAACGGCCGCGCGTCTCATTTGTCGGGATCCTGGAGATGGACCAGGTAATTCTTGTTGAAATATTTGTCCGGCAGGGCAACCGGCGTGATGTCCAGATATTCGAAGACCGTCCGTTTTGCGGGTTCGATCCGGTCGAAGATCGTCATCCGGGCCAGGGTCGTCCGGCCGCCCGTAGAACGGTACTCGTCGTAAACGGCCGACTTGGCGTGTTTCCCGCTGATCAGAAAGAGGTCCGCCTTGACCGGGCGCAGGTCCGACGCCCGGACAAAGAGGAGTATTCGACCGTAGGTCGAGGATTTCCGGACGGCCGCCAGGAGGAGTTTCAAGCAGGGAACGCCGCCGACGTCCTCCCGGCTCTCCTCGGCGACTTCGTAGTCCGCGTTCAGGCCGAGTCTGGCGACGTCGCCGTTCGAAGCTTCTCCCAGGAGTCTCTGAACGGGCGTAATGCGGATGGGACGCTGGGTGTCGCGGAAAAGGACCCACATGTTCTCGCCGACGAATAAAAGCCTCATGCCCTCGGTCTTATAACGGCGGGCGATGACCAAGCTCTTATCCGGTCCGCTGACGTAAACGTCGAAGAGAGCGGTCTCGGCCAGGGTATCCCCCACCCACTGGCTGATCTTCGTCCGGACCCGGTATTCGCCGTCGGGGATGCGGAAGGAGTCGATCTGGGCGAGCCGGGTGTCGGCCGGCTCCGCTGAGGCGGCCGCGGTCTCTCCGCCCGCCAGGGAAGTGACGATCAGGACAGCCGGGAGCGCGATATGCAAAATCGTCTTCATCATCGCCGCCTCCTCAAATATGTCCCAGGGCGTCGACGATCCTCATCCGGGCGGCCCGGAGCGTCGGCAGGATCGAGGCCAGCGCCGAGGCCGCGACCGCTCCCAGTGCGATGAGCGCCGTGCTCGCCGAGCTCAAGCGGAACGACAGCGGATAGCCGTCGGTTAACCCGGGCGGCGGCGGGAGAATGATGTTCAGGGCGTTGAGGCCGCGCGTCGCCAGGAACGCGAACGCCGCGGCCAGGGCCCCGCCGATCAGGCCGATGAACATGCCCTCCGACAGGAACATCGTCAAGGTCTGCCGCCGCGAAGTGCCCAGGGCGAGCAGGGTTCCGATCTCCGGCGTCCGCTCGACGACCGCCATCAGGATCGTGTTCGAGGTGCTGAAAAAGATGATGAGGAACAGGACCACGGACAGGAACCCGGTGACCTGTTTGTAGAATCCCTCGACCTGCCTGTAGTAAAGGGCGCGCTCATGCCATTTTTTGAGGACAATCGGAAAACCCTTGTCCCGGGCCAGCCGGCCGATCCGGTCGAAAACCGCGTCCGTCCTTTCGGTCGCGTCGAGAGTCACGATGAGGGATTTGACCTTGGAGGTGTCCAGCAGGAGTTGAGCCGTCCGCAGCGGGACGACGGCCGCCCGCGCGTCGTATTCCGCGGAAAAGCCCCGGAAGGTGGCGGCCACCGTAAGGTCCATGGCGTTCAGGGCGCCCGCGGCGGTGGTGCTCATGAAGGTCACGCTGTCGCCGGCCTTGACGCCGAGAGAGCGGGCCAGGCCGGCGCCGAGGGCGATGACGTGGACGTCGTCGCCGCGGGCGGCCAGCGCGTCGTAAGTGGCGGCCGGCATCCGGAAGAGCCCGCGCAGCCTTTTTTCCTGGGCGGGCTCGACGCCTTGACCCAGGCAGGCGACCGATTTTTCGCCGTTCGAGACAAGGCCCATGAAGTCGATCCGGGCCTGGACGAGGCTGACGTCCCTCAGGCGCAGCAGTTCATTCCGAAGGGCCTCGACGTCCTCCAGGCCGAACTCGAGGACCCGGGATTCCTCGCGGAGGAAGAAATCTCGCTGAAAGATTTGGATGTGCCCGGTCTCGGAATGGATGGTCGATTCGCGCAGGCCCCACTTGATGTAGCGGGAATGGCTGTCGGTGAGCAACAGGCAGCCGATCCCGAAGGTCAACACGAGAAGGGAGACGGCCGTGCGGCGCTTCTGCCGGAATAGGCTCCGGAATCCCAGCTTGAGGAAAATCACGGCCGCCCTCCGCTATCGCTGACGCCCTCGATCCTGCCGTCCCGGAGACGGACGACGCGCCGGCCCGCCTCGATGATGCGCGGGTCGTGGGAGGAGAAGAGGAACGTCACCCCCTCCTCGCGGTTCAGCTTCCGCATGAGGTCCAGGACGACGGCGCCGGCCGCGGAATCCAGGTTGGCCGTCGGCTCGTCGGCCAGGACCAGCGCCGGTTTCTTGACCACGGCCCGGGCGATCGAGGCGCGCTGGCGTTCGCCGCCCGAAAGCTCGGACGGCCGGTGCCGGATCCGGCCGGCCAAACCCACCTTGTCCAGGGCGTCCAGGACGCGGCGGCGCCGCTCCCGGGCGGGCACCCGGCCCAGGACCAGCGGATACTCGACGTTCTCGAAGACGGTCAAAACGGGAACCAGGTTGAACATCTGGAAGATATAACCGATCCGGTCGCGGCGGATCGAGGTCAGGGCGTTCGGGCCGCGGGAAACCGTGTCCTCGCCGCCGAAGCGGACCTCCCCGGCGGTCGGCTTATCGATCAGACCGACCAGGTTCAGAATCGTCGTCTTGCCGCTTCCCGACGGGCCGGCCAGGACCGTGAAATCGCCGGGCCGGACCTCCAGGTTGATGTCCCGAAGCGCCGCGACCTCCGTTTTTCCCAGCCTGTAGTCCTTGGAGACGGCGGCCATTTCGACCACGGCGGCCGCGTCGCTCACGGCCGCCTCCTTCCTTCCAGGGTTTTCCTGGCCTGCGCCGCCAAGGGCGAATCGGGCCCGAGTTCGATGACTTTTTTCAGCCACGGTTCGGCGGCCGCCATCTCCCCGCGGCCGGCCAGAAGCGTGCCGTAATAGAAATTGTACGTCAGCAGGAACCTGGGGTCCGGGACGCTGGACGCCCCGGCCAGAAGCTTCTCGATGGCGCGGAAGTCCTCCAAGGCCAGATCTCCCCGGCCGAATTCCGCCGGGACATGGACGCTGTTGACGCCGCGGACGAGCCTGATCTCAAGGTTTTCCGGAGACAGCAGGACGGCTCTATCCAGCATGGAGAAACCTTGGTTCAGATACTCGAGGCTCTCCATGGACGGGGCGGACGCCCTGGCCTTGATCGTCAGGACCGAGCCCATATAAACGAGCGCATCGGCATTATCGGGCTCCAGGGAAAGAAGGCGGGAGAGATGCTTCTCGGCCTTCTCGACGGCGTCCGCGCGATCCTCCAGCCCGGCCTGGTTGTGATAGAAGCGCCCCAGCTTGAGAAGGAGTTCCCTGTTGTCGGGGCTCTTCTTGAGCTGTTTCTCCCAATCGTCGGCGGTCTGTCCGCCCGCCAGAAATGAAGTGAGGACGAGGACGATGAAGATGATCACGATCCACAAACCTTTTTTCGACATGTTGTACCTCCTCCGGAAGGCTCGTTCCTCCCGGCGCCCAAAGGATACTCCGGGGAGAGACGGGAGGGCACGCTTATTCCGACGGACGAGGGATCGGGCCGGATGAAAACCCGAAAATCGGGGATGAAGATGCAAGGGTCAAACCTACACTTTGGCAAATAGTGTAAATTTCACACTAAGTAACAAAGTGTAGGTTTGACCCCGCGTTGCCGCGTTGACTTTGC